>DATDCY010000265.1 GCA_036524115.1 bacterium
GACGCGGTATCTCGAGAGCTACGACGAGTCCTGGGAGGCGCGCGGGCCGGCAGAGGAGGCGCCCGAGTTCGAGAGCGCGCTCTCGATCGCCGAGCGGCTGGCCGATCACCTCGAGCAGCAGCTCAACGTCGCGGTGGAAACCGAGGAGCAGCGGGCGATCGGGCTGGAGATCATCGGCAACATCGACGACGACGGCTACCTCCAGGCGAGCATCGACGAGATCGCGGCCCAGGTGCCGGTGCCCCCGGAGGCCGTCGAGCCCGTGCTGCGCCTCGTGCAGGGCTTCGATCCCGCGGGGGTCGGCGCCCGCGACGTCGCCGAGTGCCTCGCGCTGCAACTGGCGCAGCGCGGCCAGGCGGGCACGCTCGCCGACCGGATCGTGCGCCAGCACCTCCCCGACCTGGAGGCGCGCCGCTACAAGCGCATCGCGGCGGGGCAGCGCGTCACGGTCGAGGCCGTGGCGGCGGCGGCGCGGGCCATCGCGGAGCTCGAGCCGCACCCGGGGCGGGTCTTCGCCCGGGACGACTCGCCGGTGGTGGTCCCGGACATCACGATCGTCAAGGAGGGGGACGGGTACGAGGTCCGCCTGGTCGAGGAGGGGCTGCCGCAGCTGCGCATCAACAGCTTCTACCGGCGCATGTACCGCAGCGGGACGCTGGAGCGCGGCGACCGGGAGTTCATCGAGAAGAAGGTCAACTCGGCGCGCTGGCTCATCAAGAGCATCCTCCAGCGGCAGGAGACGATCCTCAAGGTGACGCGCAGCATCGTGAAGTTCCAGCGCGAGTTCCTGGACCGCGGCATCGATCATCTGCGGCCCCTGGTGCTGCGCACCGTGGCCGAGGACATCCAGATGCACGAGTCGACGGTGAGCCGGGTCACGAGCAACAAGTACGCGCAGACGCCGCAGGGGCTCTTCGAGCTGAAGTTCTTCTTCAGCAGCGGCATCGAGCGCGCCGGGGGCGCCGCGTCGATGTCCTCGGTCTCGGTGCAGGAGCTGCTCCAGCGCATCGTCACGGCAGAGGACCCGCGGCGGCCGCTGAGCGACCTGGAGATCGTGCGCCTGCTCACGCGCGAGCACGGGCTGGACATCGCCCGGCGCACCGTGGCGAAGTACCGCGCCATCCTCCGGCTCCCCCCCGCCAGCCGCCGCCGCAAGCTTTTCTGAGGGGGCATCCGACCCCGTCCGGACGGCCTGCGGCGCGGCGTTGAACATTTCATTTCTGGGTGCTAAGTTCAGACCAAGGAGGTGACCGACCATGCAATACCCCATCACGATCACCGGCAAGCACATCGAGATCACCGAACCGCTCCGCGACTACGTGACCGAGAAGATCGGCCGGGCCTGCAAGCTCCTCGGGAAGATCACCGCCGTCCACGTCACCATCGCCGTCGAGAAGTACCGGCACATCGTGGAGGTCATCCTCCAGGCCCACGGCTCCACGCTGCGGGCCAAGGAGGAGACGCACGACATGTACGCCTCGATCGACCAGGTCCTCGACAAGATCGAGATCCAGGTCAAGCGGCTCAAGGAGAAGATCAAGGACCACAAGCACGCCGGCGAGGCGGGCGCCGCCGCCGGTGGCGAGGAGGAGGCGGCGGCTGTTGCGCCGCGGGTCTTCGTGGCCGAGACCTTCGCGCCCAAGCCCCTGACGGTCGACGAGGCCGTCGAGGATCTCCAGGCCCGCCCGGAGTCGTTCCTCGTCTTCCACAACGCGAAGAACGGCCAGGTCAACGTGCTCTACAAGCGCGGCGACGGCACCTACGGGCTCGTGCAGCCCCCGGTGTAGGGGGCCCGGGGCCAGGGGGGTCGCCGCTTCCGGTGGGTGCGCAGGCGAGGACTGGTCGGCCGCCGTCCGCTGGCGGGACGGGAGGCGAGGTGGCGCAGGGCCGTGTGTCGCCCGCGGCCTCCTACCTGACGGTCCGCGAGCTGCTCGGCACGCCGCGCCTCGGCCTGGAGCTGTACTCCGGCAGCCAGGGGCTGGAGCGGCCGATCCGCAGCCCGCGCGTGCTCGCCGTCGGCTTCGCCGCGGACGGCTCGCTGCTGCTGCCGGCGGGCGAGGGGCTGGCGGCGGTGGGCACGCGGGCCGCCGAGCGGCTCGGCCGCGGCGGGGGGCGCGAGCGTCGCCGCTTCCTGCGCGCGCTCGAGACCCAGCCGATCGCCGGGCTGGTGCTCTCCCGCAGCCGTCCGGTCCCGGACGGCCTCGTCCTGCTCTCCCGGGAGGCGGCGCTGCCGCTGCTGGTCAGCCGCGAGTCGCTCGAGACCGCGGTGTCGCGGCTCGGGTACTTCCTGCGCAACCGGCTCGGCGCCGAGATCACGGTCCACGGGGTGCTCGTCGAGATCTTCGGCGTGGGCGTGCTGATCCTCGGCCCCAGCTCCATCGGCAAGAGCGAGAGCGCGCTCGAGCTCGTGACGCGGGGCCACCGGCTCATCGCCGACGACATGGTGATCGTGCACCGGGGGGAGAACCGGATGCTCATGGGGAGCGGCTCCGGCCTGGCCCGCTACCACATGGAGATCCGGGGGATCGGCATCATCGACGTCAAGGAACTCTACGGCGTCGCCGCGGTGCTCGCCGCCGCGGAGATCGAGCTCATCGTCGAGCTCGAGCCCTGGCGGACCGGCGCGGACTACGACCGCCTCGGCCTGGACGAGCGCTACCGGAAGCTGCTCGGCATCGCGGTGCCCCATCTGCGCGTCCCGGTCAGCCCCGGCCGGAACATCGCGGTGATCCTGGAGGTGGCGGCGCGCAACAACCTGCTCAAGCGGCAGGGATACCACACGGCCCGGGAGTTGCAGCGGCGCCTGCTCTCGCGCACCACGGGGGGGGCGTCGTGAGCGGCGGGCGGCGGCAGCGCGCCGCGCCGGCAGGGGCGGGCCGGGCCCGCGGGGACGGGCCGGGCCAGGGCGGCGGGCCGGCGTTCCTGGTGATCACGGGGCTCTCGGGCTCGGGCAAGAGCGCCGCGGTGAAGGCGCTCGAGGACCAGGGGGCCTACTGCGTCGACAACCTCCCCGTGGCACTCCTGCCGCGCATGCTGGAGCTGGCGCGGGGCAGCAAGGTCGACCTGGGTCTCGTCGTGCTCGGGATGGACATCCGCGAGCGGCACTTCGTCCGCCAGTTCCCCCGCGTCTTCCGCGCGGCCCGCGCGCGCGGCATCCCGATCCGCCTGCTCTTCTTCGAGGCCTCCGAGAACGTCCTCGTCCGCCGCTTCAGCGAGACGCGGCGGGTGCACCCGCTCGGCGGGGAGCTGCCGCTCATCGAGGCGATCCGGCGCGAGCGCGGCGAGCTCGAGCCGCTGCGGGCGCTGGCGGACGAGGTCATCGACACGTCGCAGACGCGGGTGCGCGACCTGCGCGAGCGCATGGTCGGGATCGCGCGCGAGCGGCGGCCGCCGCGGGATCTGGCGGTCAGCGTGCTCTCCTTCGGCTTCAAGTACGGCGTGCCCGCCGACGCGGACCTCGTCTTCGACGTGCGCTTCCTGCCGAACCCGTTCTTCGAGGAGGGGCTGCGGCACCTGAGCGGCCTCGACGACCCCGTGCGCCGGTTCGTGCTCGACCGGCCCGAGGCCGGCGCCTTCCTCGGGGCGCTGCTGCCGTTCCTGGCGTTCCTGGTGCCGCTGTACCGGGTCGACGGCCGGGCGTACCTGACGATCGCGTTCGGCTGCACCGGCGGACGGCACCGCTCGCCGGTCATCGCCCGGGAGGCGGCAGACTTCCTCGCCGGGAGGGGCTTCCGCGTCGCCGTGCGCAACCGCGACATCCTGGGAGAGTGAGCGATGCGGGTTTCCCGCGCAGGGGAGGAGTCATGGTCGGAGTGATGCTTGCCACGCACGGGGGCCTCGGCGAGGCCCTGATCGCCGCCATGGAGATGATCGCCGGCGGGCAGCCGCAGGTGGCGGCGCTTTCGCTGCAGGTCGCCGACCGGCTCGAGGACGCCGCCGAGCGCCTGCAGGCGGCCGTCGCCGGAGTCGATGACGGCGACGGCGTCCTCGTCCTGACCGACATGCTCGGCGGGACGCCCTCGAACCTCTGCCTCTCGCTGCTCGGGGGCACCCCCCCGGTCGAGGTGGTCTCGGGCGCGAGCCTGCCGATGCTGCTCAAGGCGGTGCAGGCGCGCCGCGATGCGGGGCTGGCCGAGACGGCGGCGCAGGTCAAGAAGACCGGGCGCGCGGCGATCATCGTGGCGAGCGAGGTCCTCGCCGGCCCGGAGCCCCGCGGGGAGGGGGGCGCGCGGCCGTGAGCGTGCGCGGCCGGATGGGGGCGCGGTGATCAGCCGCGAGCTGCTCATCGTCAACAAGCTGGGGCTGCATGCCCGGGCGGCGAGCCACCTGGTGAAGGTGGCCAGCGGCTTCGCCTCGAGGGTCACGCTCGAGCGCGCCGGTGCCAGCGCGAACGCCAAGAGCATCATGGGGCTCATGCTGCTGGCGGCGGCAAAGGGGCACACGGTGACGGTGACCGCGGACGGGCCGGACGAGCGCGAGGCGCTGGCGGCGGTGGAGGCGCTCGTGTGCGACCGCTTCCACGAGGAGCAGTGAGATCCGCGCCGGCGCGCGGATCCATCAAGGCAGGACCTGTCGACATGCTTTGGAGTGAGCTGATCACGGCGGACGTTGACAAGCCCGCGCTTGCGATCCGCGGGTTTGCGCGGATGGGGGTGGGCCACGATCCGCGCGCGTGCGCGGATCCAGCAAGGCGGACCTGTTGACATGTCTTGGCCTGAGCTGATCATGGCGCACAAGCCCGCGCTTGCGATCCGCGCGTTTGCGCGGATGGGGGTGGGCGCATGACACGCCCCGGGACGAGCCTCGTCGGGATCGGCGTCTCGCCGGGCATCGCGATCGGCCCGGCCTTCGTGCTGGAGAAGACGGACTTCACGGCGCACCGCTGGGAGATCCCCGGCGGCGGGACCGCCGCCGAGGTCAGGCGCTTCCGCGCGGCCGTGGCCGCCTCGGCCGCGCAGCTGCGCGCCTTCCGGCGCCGCCTCGCCCGCGATCTGGGGCCGCAGCACGTCTACCTGCTGGACGCGCACCTGCTGATGCTGCGCGACCGGATGTTCGGCGACGGCGTCGCACGGCTGATCCGCGAGGACCGCGTCAATGCGGAGTGGGCGGTCCAGCAGATGATCGCACGCTTTCGCGCGGCCTTCGAGGGGATCGGGGACGCCTACCTGCGCGAGAAGGCCGGCGACATGGAGGACATCGGCGAGCGCGTCCTGCGCAACCTCGCGGGGGCCACGCACGAGCGGGTCTCGGAGATCCCCGAGGGGGTCATCGTGCTGGCGCGCGATCTGGCGCCGTCGGACACGGCGCAGATGCGGCGCGAGCGGGTGCTGGGATTCGCCATCGACATGGGCGGCAAGACCTCGCACACCGCCATCGTCGCCCGCTCGCTCGAGATCCCGGCCGTCGTCGGCCTCGAGGACATCACCGCGCGCGTCGCCAACGGCGACCCGCTGATCCTCGACGGCAACACCGGGCAGGTGCACGTGCGCCCCGACGCGGGCACGGTGGCCGAGTACGAGGCGCTGCGCCGGCGCTACCACCGCTACGACATCGAGCTGCACAAGCTGCGCGAGCTGCCGGCGGAGACGCTGGACGGCTACCGCCTCGGGCTGGAGGCGAACATCGAGCTGCCCGAGGAGATCCCCTCGGTGCTCGAGCACGGCGCGGCGGGCATCGGGCTCTACCGCACCGAGTTCATCTACCTCAACCGCACCGACATGCCGACCGAGGAGGAGCACTACCGGCTCTACCGGCGGCTGCTCGAGCAGATCCGGCCGCGGGCCGCGACCATCCGCACCTTCGACCTCGGGGGCGACAAGTTCCTCTCGCAGGTGCCGCTGGCCAAGGAGATGAACCCGGCGCTCGGGCTGCGCGCGATCCGCTTCTGCCTGCGCGAGGTCACGGCCTTCAAGACGCAGCTGGCCGGGATCCTGCGGGCGAGCGCGCACGGCACGCTGCGGGTGATGTTCCCGATGGTGGCCGAGGTCTCCGAGCTGCGGCAGGCGCGGGAGATCCTGGAGGAGGTGACGGCCGACCTGGCGCGCCGGGGCGTGCCGTTCGACCCGGAGCTGCAGGTCGGGGTGATGATCGAGACGCCGGCCGCCGGGGTGATCGCCGACGTGCTGGCGCGGGAGGCCGATTTCTTCTCGATTGGCACCAACGACCTGATCCAGTACGCGCTGGCGATCGACCGCGTCAACGAGCACGTCGCCTACCTCTACCGGCCCCTGCACCCCGCGGTGCTGCGGCTGGTGCGCGAGGTGGTCCGCGCCGCGCACGCCCACGGCATCCCGGTGGCGATGTGCGGGGAGATGGCCGGCGAGCCGATCCACACGCTCCTGCTCATCGGCCTCGGGATCGACTCGCTGAGCATGAACGCCGTCTCGCTGCCGCGCGTCAAGAAGATCGTGCGCGCCTCGCGCCTCGCCGACGCCCGCGAGCTGGCCGCGGCCGCGGGCCAGCTGCGCAGCGCCTGGGAGGTCGAGGAGTTCGTGAAGAAGGAGATGCGGCGGCGCTTCCCCGACGACATCACCGACGACGGCAGGCAAGTGTGCCTGATCTGAGACCGTGCATCGACCGGGTCGCTCCCGGGCGCTTTTCCGCCCCGGGGGCGTTGCGGGGAGGGCTGCTTGTGCGGCGGTCACCAGACCGCCTCCGCGCGCCCATCCCCGCCGCCTTCCCGGGACGCAAAATCGCGACGGGATCGACCCAGTCGACAAGGGTGGGTGGTTCTGCGGGGATGCTCCCGGGCAGCCGCTAAACAGGCGATCATGCGAAAGTGGGTGCCGGCGCTGCTGTTCCTGACCACGGTCGTGACGACGCTCGGGGCGGGCGCGATGCTGGCCGGCGCCGACCCGTTCGCCGACCCCGCCGCGCTGCTCGAGGGGGCGCCGTTCTCCGCCGCGCTGCTGCTGATCCTCGGCGCGCACGAGGGCGCGCACTTCCTGATGTCGAGACGTCACGGCGTGCGGGCGACGCTGCCGCTGTTCCTGCCGGCGCCGACGCTCGCCGGGACCTTCGGCGCGGTGATCCGGATCGAGTCGCCGATCCCCGACCGCCGCTCGCTGCTGGAGATCGGGCTGGCGGGACCGCTCGCCGGGTTCCTCGTGGCGCTGCCGCTCGCCGTCGCCGGCCTCGGGCTGTCGCACGTCGCGGCGGCGTCGGTGTCGGCGTCGGGCCGCCCGGAGACCGGGATCGGCCTCGGCGCCTCGCTCGTCTTCTCCCTGCTCGAGCGTGTGGTGCTCGGCCCGCTCCCCGGGGAGGCGTCGCTCGTGCTGCACCCGATCGCCTTCGCCGCCTGGATCGGCTTTTTCGTCACCGCGATCAACCTGCTGCCCGTCGGGCAGCTCGACGGCGGACACGTGCTCTACGCCCTCGCGGGGCGGCGGCAGGAGACGCTCTCCCGCGCCGTCGTGCTCGCCCTCGCCCCGCTCGGTTTTCTCTGGTGGGG
This sequence comes from bacterium, assembly GCA_036524115.1. Lineage (NCBI taxonomy): Bacteria > bacterium. The sequence continues at coordinate 7,451 of DATDCY010000265.1, forward strand.
GTGGTTCCTCTGGGGCGGGATGCTGCTGCTCATGGGGCTGCGCCACCCACCGGTGGTCGTCGAGGCCTCGCCGCTCGGGACGCGGGAGCGGGTGCTCGGCGCAGTCGGGGCCGCGATGCTCGTCGTGACGTTCGTGCCCGCGCCGTTTCCCATGTAGGCGGGTCGCGCATGCGCTACCGGCTGACGCTCGAGTACCAGGGGACGCGCTACCACGGGTGGCAGGGCCAGGCCAACGCGCGCACGGTGCAGGGCGAGTTGCTGCGGGCAGGGGCGGAACTCTTCGGCAGCCCGGTGGACGTCCAGGGCTCGGGGCGCACCGACGCCGGGGTCCACGCCCTCGGCCAGGTCGCGCACCTGGAGGCGCCGCGGGCGCTCGCCGTCGAGCGCCTTGCGGCCGGCCTCAACGACCTGCTGCCGGCGGACATCAACGTGCTTGCGGCGCGCGCGGCGTCCCCGGGCTTCCACGCCCGCCACGACGCGGTGGCGCGCTCCTACCTCTACCAGGTCTCGCGGCGGCGGACGGCGTTCGGCAAGGCGCTCGTGTGGTGGGTGCGCGACCACCTGGACGTCGCCGCCATGCGCGCTGCCGGCGCCGGGGTCGCCGGGATGCGGGACTTCGCGACGTTCACGGACAAGCGCGTCGAGAAGGACGCCTCCACGAAGGTGCTCGTGCGGGAGCTGTCCATCACCGAGGCCGGCGATCTGCTGCTCGTGCGCCTGCGCGCCTCCCACTTCCTCTGGAAGATGGTCCGGCGCCTGGTCGGCTGCCTCGTCGGCGTCGGCCGCGGGGAGATCACGGCGGCCGACTTTGCGGGATTCTTCGCCGCGCCCTCGCCGTACCCGGCGCGCGCCACCGCACCGCCGTCGGGGCTCTTCCTCGAGGAGGTGATCTACGCGGGCGAGAAGTTCGTGCGCCCGCTCGCGCCCGTCCTCGCAGTCGAGCGCCCGCTCACGGAACGGGGAGCGAGAGGAGCTTGAGGCGGAAGTGCCGCTTGCGCGGCCCCTCGATCTCCAGCGTGCACTCCCCGGCGAGGGGCAGCGCGAGCGCGGGCGGCGGCGTCACCTCGACCTCGATGACGGCGCGGTCCCACGACTCCAGCTGCAGGGGGCGGGCCGGGTCCGTCCAGGCCGGGACGACGCAGCGGTAGGAGGAGGGCTCGGCACGCACGCCGAGCACGCGCACCGGCTCCGCGCGGCGGTTGGTGACCGTCACGAGCTGGCGCTGCGGCGGACCCGGCCGCAGCGGGTCGAAGGTCACCGCGGGCGGCTCGAACTGGATCTCCGGCTCGACGAGCGAGCGGATGCGCAGCGTGAGGCTCGGACGCGCCGGGTCGTTGGAGCGCACCTCGATCTCCTTGACGACCTCGCCGGCGAACTCCGACGAGTCGAACACCGCGCGCAGCTCGCCGCGCTCCCCGGGGCCCAGCACGGTCCGGCCGGTGAGCGCGGTGGTGCAGCCGCAGGTCGGCAGGACCTCGAGCAGGCGGAGGTCGGCGCCGCCTCTGTTTGTGAACGCGAAGACGCACGGCGGCCGCTCGCCCTGGACAATGCTGCCCAGATCGCAGGTCTCGCTCT
>DATDCY010000266.1 GCA_036524115.1 bacterium
GCGCGCGCCTTCGAGAGCGTCGCCCTCCTGATTGCGCCGCTCTTCGTAGCCCGCGCCGTCCCGCTGGCGGGGACGCTGCTCGGCAGCGGCGCGGTCTTCGGGGCCCTCGCCGCGGCGATCTTCTCCGGCCGCTTCCCCGCCTGCTTCGTGGATGGCCAGGGCCTGACGGGCTTCAAGATCGGCAGCGAGTACATGATCGTGCTGACCCTGGCGGGGGCCCTGCTCCTGCTCGCGCGGCGCAGGGGCTGCTTCGAGCCGCCGGTGTTCAGGGCCCTCGCGCTCTCGATCGTCTTCAAGATCGGCACCGAGGTCTCGTTCACCCTCTACACCGACGTCTACGGCTTCTCGAACCTCATCGGCCACCTGCTGAAGCTCGTCTCGATCGCGCTCATCTACCGGGCGCTGGTCGAGACCGCCATCGCTCGCCCCTTCGAGCTGCTCTTCCGCGAGCTCAAGCACAGTGAGGCGGCGCTGCAGGCCGAGAACATCGAGCTGGCGCAGGCGCAGGAGGCGCTGCGGCGCAAGAACGAGGAGCTCGCGGCGCTCATCGCCGAGAAGAACGAGCTGCTCGGCATCGCCGCGCACGACATCCGCTCGCCCCTGGCGGCGATCGGGATGTACGCCACGCTGCTGTCACGGACGCTTGCGGCACGGGGAGACGCGGAAGGGCTGCGCCTGCTCGCGGTCATCCGGCGGACGAACGACCGGGCCTTCGCCATGGTCAGCAACGTGCTCGACATGACGGCGATCGAGTCCGGCAGGCTGCGGCTGGAGGCGAGGTCGCACGATCTGCGCCGCCTCGTCGAGGAGATCCTCGAAGTCCAGCGGTCGCTCGCGCAGGGCAAGGGGATCGAGATCGACTTCGAGTGCGAGGAGGTCGCGCCCGCCTGCGTCGACCCGGCGCGGTTCGAACAGGTCCTCTCGAACCTGCTCTCGAACGCGTTGAAGTTCTCACCGGCGGGAACCCGGGTGACGGTGCGTCTCTTCGGCAGGGACGGACGCGCCGCCGTCAGCGTGCACGACCAGGGGATCGGGATAGCACCCGAGTCGCTGGGCAGGATCTTCCTGCCCTTCGCGACCGCGGCGGCGGAGGGGACCGCCGGGGAGCGCTCCACCGGCCTGGGCCTCGCAATCGTCAAGAAGATCGTCGAATCCCACGGCGGGCGCATCGAGGTCGACTCCGCGGTCGGGGGCGGCTCGACCTTCACCGCCCTCTTTCCGCTCGCCCCCCCGGAGACGGGGGTCGCGGACGGCGCGAGTGGTCGGGACGAGAGGATGTGAATCCGGCGCCGGACCGGCGAGGATCCGGCCGTCACGCATCTCGAGCACGCGGTGCCCGAGCCGGGCGATCTCGGGGTTGTGCGTGACCATGACGATGGTCAGGCCTTCCCGCGCGTTCAGATCGGCGAGCACCGCACCGATCTCCGCGGCCCGCCTCGTGTCCAGGTTCCCGGTCGGCTCGTCCGCGAGAAGGATCCGGGGCCTGTTGACTAGGGCCCGGGCGATGGCGACCCGCTGCATCTCCCCGCCGGAGATCTGGCCGGGGAGATGGTTGCGACGGTTGGCGATGCCCAGGCGCTCGAGGATGGCGAGGGCGTCGCCGTCAGCCCGCGGGCTGCGGTGGAACGTCAGGGGCAGCAGGACGTTCTCGAGGACCGTGAGGGTCGGGATCAGGAAGAAGCTCTGGAAGATGTAGCCGAAGGTCTCGCGCCTGATGCGCGTGAGGGCCCGCTCGGAGAGCGGCCTGCCCGCCGCGACGATCGGCCGCCCGTCCACGTCCAGCTCGCCGCCGGTGGGGTTGTCGAGGCAGCCGAGGAGATTGAGGAGCGTCGTCTTCCCGGACCCGGAAGAGCCGACGAAGGACACGAACTCCCCGGGGAGCACGCGCAGGGAGACGTCGTCAACCGCGCGCACCTCCTCGCTGCCCCGGAAGTACGTCTTGGAGAGGGCGCGGGCCTCGATGGAGCAGTGCGGCCCGTTCATCGCCCCACCTCGCTGCGGATGGACTCCAGCGGCCGCACCCGTCCCGCGCGCCAGGCCGGGTAGACCCCGCTGAGGAGGCCGATGGCGAGGATCGTCCCGAGGGTGACGAGGGCGAGGCGGACGTCGATCTGGACGAGCCCGCCGCTCGGGGCGAAGGGGAGCACCCGCCGGATGAGCAGCTCCGTGAGCCGCGCCAGCCCGAGCGCGAGCAGGACGCCGGCGGCGCCCCCCGTCAGGCAGAGCACGAGCGTCTCGAGCCAGACCAGCCTGAAGATGTCGCCGGGCATGGCGCCGATCGTCTTGAGGATGCCGATCTCCTGGTAGCGCTCCAGGACCGACATCAGGATCGTGTTGACGACGCCCACCATGGCGATGAGGATCGCGATCACCGCGATGGAGAGGACCATCACCTTTGCAGTCGCGACAAGGCTCATGATGGTCTGCCGCACCTGGGCCATGCTCACGACCTGCACGTCCGGCAGCTGGTAGAGCCGCTCCTCGAAGGCCGACGAATTGGCGTCCTTCCTGAGCTTGATGCCGATGCCGGTCAGCTCCCCCTGGCGCTCGAAGATCCTCTGGAGCGTCCGGATCGGGAGAAAGAGCGTGCCGTCGTCCTGGGTGCCGCTGCGCTTGAGGATCCCCACCACCTTCAGCTCGACGCCCTTCTCCGGGATGAGGGTCTTGTCCCCGACCTCGCGCTGCTCGAGCTCGGCGGCCTCGTAGCCCATCACGACCTCGAGGGCCTCGTCGTTGCTGAACCACCCCCCCTGCCGGAACTGGAGGAAGGACTTCATCCGGGGAAAGGTCTGCGGGTCCACGCCGACGAAGGCGCTGATCCCGCCGCTCTCCCCCTTGTCCGGGTCGAAGACGGCCTGCATCAGCATCGGCGTGATCGTCTCGACGGCAGGGTCGCGCGCGACGTCGCCCAGGATCGCCTCCTTCATGTAGCGCAGCCCGGTGCCGCCCTTGAGCATCATCGTGGCGGCCTCGTAGGGGCAGCCCTTGGCGGTGACGATCAGCTGGAAGCCCATGTTGTCGATGTCGCGGCTGAGCGCCTGCTGGTAGCCGCGGTTGAAGCCGAGCAGGCTGATGAGCACCCAGGCCGAGAGCGCGATCCCGACGAGGGTCAGCAGGCTGCGGACCTTCTTGCGCAGCAGGTTCCTGGCGGCGAACTGGAAGCTCGAGATCACGGTTTGCCCCCGAGGACGAACTCGTCCATCAGGATGAGGTTCTTCTTCGTGGCGCGCAGCGCGGCGCGAAAGTCGATCTCCGCCCGGGGCGCCGGGTTCAGGATCGCGGCCGTCCGGCCCTGCGCCCGGCCGGTGACAACGTCGTAGCCCGCGAAATCCGCGAGCCCGAGGCCGACGAACTGGCGCCCGAACGCCGGGTCGCGCAGCTGCTTCGCGTACTGGCTGGTGAGCTTCTGGATGTAGAAGCTCCGGATGGTCCCCGCCAGATCGAGCGCCAGGAACACCTGGATCCCGCCGTACTCCCCCTTGTGGTTCACCCCGTGGATGTAGCCGACCCGCTCCTTGCCCCGGTAGATCTCGTAGATCGTGTACGGCACGTCCGCGGTCTCGTAGATGCCGCGGAATGAATCGCCGAGCCGCGACTCGACGCGCGCGAGCAGCGGCGCGCCGCCCTTCTTGGAGATGGACATGTAGAGGGTCTTGTAGCCCGTGGCGCCGGGGAAGAGGCGCCTGACGTCCCGGTCGGGGTCGTTCAGCTCGCAGCCCACCGCGGCGAAGGCCGTGCCGCCCGGCGCGAGCGCCGCGAGGAGCACGAGAATGCACAGCGCGTCGCGTCTCATGGTCAGATCTGGTGGTAGTAGTAGACCTGGAAGACGACGCGGTGGTCGTCATCCGCCTCGTTGTAGGAATAGAGGAGTCGCAGGGTCAGGTCCGCGGTCGCGAGCACGGAGAGGCAGAGATCGCCCTGGAATCCCTTCTCCCCGCCGGCCTCCAGGTACTCCGGCTGGGCCTCGATCCTCCAGCGCCCCTCGCCGTCGAGCAGGACGCCGAGGCGGTAGAGGACGGCGAAGGCGCTCTCGCCCCAGAGCCGCCCCCCCTCGAGTTCGACGCGGTGCTCGAGATTGTCCCGCAGCAGCGCCGCGTCCAGGGCGACCAGACGCAGGTCGGCCGGCTCGGACTCGAGCACGGCGTTGCCCATGGTCTCCAACGTCTCGCCGGCGGCGGCCGAGAGCCCGAGCGTCCAGTTGTCGCGGTTGACCACCCCGTGGCCGACGCGGGCGGCCGCGAGCCAGTTGCCGTTGAAGCGCACGGGCGCGCCCGTCCCGGTCGTCAGGCTCCCGGCCAGGGCTCCCCACTCCGTCTCGCGGTAGACGCCGGCGCCCCAGTCGCGGTCGAAGCCGTACCCCTGCATCGCCAGCGTGCGCAGCAGCAGCGCGTGGCTGTCGAAGTACGCGCCGAGCCCGAGGGCGGGCCGGTTGTGGCCGACCCACAGATCGCCCCATCCGCCCTTGTACTTGAGAAAGGCGTTGTACACTTGGACCTCGAGCTTTGGGTCGTCCTCCTCGGGCTCCGCGTTGTATGCAAGGCGCATCTGCAGCGCGGCCGCGAGCCAGTCCCCGGCGTCCCCGGAGAGGCGGCCGAGGTAGTCGAAGCCGACGCTGGGCTTCTGCATGATCTCCCGGGGGTTCATCGAGTAGAAGATCGCCTCGTCCGCCGCGCTCGAGTAGCCGGCGACGCCCTGGGCCTCGAAGAAGAGCAGCTGGCTCGACGCGCGGGCAGCTCCGGCCCCGGCCAGGACGAGGGCCGCCGCCAGGGCGGTGCTAGATTTCAAAGGCATACTTGCCCCGGTAGACCACTGCGCCGTCCTTGAGAAACGTGAGATAGACCTCCCACTCGCCGGGCATGCCGAAGGTGAACGGCAGCAGGTAGTCGCCCTTCTTGTTCAGCACGAAGGTCCGCTCCGGTTTCCCCCGCTGGCAGCCCATGGTCGGCATGTCGGCGTTGCCCCGGATCTCGAAGGACTGGTCCGTGCGGCCACCGGCGCCGAAGATCTGCACCTTCGCGATCGCCGTGCCCATGGTCGGCTTCTCGTTGAAGGAGAAGACGAAATGCCGTTCGGCGTCGAGCCGGACCTTCGTGCCCTGCGCGGGGATCGCTTCGAACACCAGGGGCCGCGCCTCGGGCCCGGACCCGAGCGACTCCGCGGGGGCGGCGGCGAGGAGGAGCGCCAGGACGATCTTCGCGGGTGTGCGCATGGTCCTGGAGCCCGATTCCCCTTCTCCGCGGGCGGCCTTGCGCTTCGCTCCCCCGCGGTCGCGGATCTCGTCTTTCGTGAGACGAGCCCCGGTTGTCAGGCGACCGACACACCCGCATGCCATGGGCGGGCGCTCGAACGCACCCCTCGTGTGGGTGTGCTTTCAGTTACAAGGTATGCGTCGAGGGGCGCCGCGGCAACGAGGCAATGACCCCATCCCTCACCGGCCCCCGGAGGCCGGCCTACGGCTGCTTGGGCTGCGGCTCCACCGACAGAAGCGTGATGTCGTAGATGACGACCCTTTCCTCGAGCGGGCCGCGCTCACCGAAGGCGAGCGCAGCGGGGAGGTAGACGATCCAGTGAGAGCCCTCTTTCATCAGCTTCAGTGCCTCCGCCAGGCCCGGGACGAGCCGGTCCACGGCAAACTTCTCGGACTTGCCGCCCTCGCCCGAGCTCCCGAAGACACTCCCGTCGATCAACTTCCCCTGGTACTGCACCACGACCGTGTCACCGGGCTTGGGGGTCGCACCCTGGCCCTCGCTCACGACGCGGTACTGCACCCCGCTGGGGAGAGTGATCACCCCTTCCTGCTTGGCGTTGGCAGCCAGGAAGTTTCTCCCCTCGGCCCTGAGCTGCTCCCGCGAGACTTCACCGGCGCGCGGGCTGCCCGGTGGGGTGACCGCATTCTGGGCGACCAGCGTCGTGCGGTCGCCGCCGGAGCGCTCGGATCCCTGTGCGGTCCGCAGACCCCCATCGGCCGAGGCCTGCGCGGCCATCGTCAGTGCGGCCGCGAGTGCGAGTGACGTCAGCTGCTTGATCATCCATTCCCCCTTTGCCTGATCCGGACCGGTATCGGGTTCGTCCCCAGAGCCTCCCGGCACCGCCGAGCGCCACGTCGCCGCCTGGCGGGCGCGGGCTCCCCAGGCGGCGACCACGTCACGTGACTAGTATCCGCGATTGAGCCACGCGCCCGGCACCGGCAGACTCCCCTGCGTGGCGGGCCAGAGGTACATCCGGTCGCCGTTCCCCGGCCCGTTCCAACGCTTGTTGCCGTTGTTGTCCAGCCTCCAGTAGCCCCTGCCGTTGAGGACCTGGAACACGCCCAGATCATCCACGAAGCCGTCCCTGTTCCAGTCGCCGACGACCGGCAGGCTGCCCAGCCACAACGGCCAGGCGAAACTGCCGTCGCCTCCGCCTGACGGATCCAGGCGCTTGTTGCCGTTCGCATCGAGGATCCAGAACGCAGTCGCGCCGCCCAGCCGGAACACGCCCAGGTCGTCGACGAAGCCGTCCCTGTTCCAGTCCCCGATGACGGGGTGATCCCCCGTGCGGGCCGTCCACCGGTAGAGTGCGTCGCCGCCCGCCACCGAATCCCACCGCTTGTTGCCGTTACTGTCCAGAAGCCAGGATGCCGTCCCCTGGCCGGGGCGGAACACCCCGAGATCGCCACTGAACCCATCGCGATCCCAGTCACCGACCGCCGGCAGTTGCCCCGCACCGCCCGGCCACACGACCGTCCGATCCGCCCCGGCGGGAGGAGCCTCCCACACACCGTTGCCGTTCACGTCCAGGAACCAGATGGCCTTGCCGTTCGCCAGGCGGTAGAGACCCATCTCGGAACGTCCGTCGCGGTTCCAGTCGCCGACCACGGGGATGTCACCCGGGCGCACGATCCAGGATACCAGTGCGTCCCCACCGGCGGTATCCCAACGCCGGTTGCCGTTCTGGTCGATCATCCACCCGCCCATCCCGCTGACAACACGGTAGAGCCCCAGGCACGACAGCGGTGCCCTGGAGATGCCGGCGAAATCTGCTCCAGCGACATCGGCCCCGGCCACGGTCACCGGCGCACTTGCCGGCAGGAAGACGTACCCGGCAAGGCCCGGCGTCACCGTGTAGCTGCCGTCGACCAGACTCGTGAAGGCGTAGGCGCCGGAGGCATCGGTCGTGGTGGTGGCGGTGGCCGCGCCGGAGAGTGTCATCGTCACCCCGGCCAGGCCCGTGCCCCCGGAGGTCACCGTGCCGGACACCGTGAAGACTGCCGTCGCCGCGAAGTCCACGTTCGTGACGTCCGCCCCGGCCACCGTGATCGATGCGTCCGCCGGCGCAAAGACGTAGCCCGGCAGACTCGGGGTAATGGTGTAGCTGCCGTCGACCAGACTCGTGAAGGTGTAGGCGCCGGAGGCATCGGTCGTGGTGGTGGCAGTGGCCGCACCGGAGAGCGTCATTGTCACGCCGGCCAGGCCGGTCGCGCCGGAGGTCACTGTGCCGGACACTGTGAAGACTGCCGTCGCCGCGAAGTCCACGTTCGTGACGTCCGCCCCGGCCACCGTGATCGACGCGTCCGCCGGCGCAAAGACGTAGCCCGGCAGACTCGGGGTGATGGTGTAGCTGCCGTCGACCAGACTCGTGAAGGTGTAGGCGCCGGAGGCATCGGTCGTAGTGGTGGCGGTGGCCGCGCCGCTGAGCGTCATCGTTACCCCGGCCAGGCCGGTCGCGCCGGAGGTCACCGAACCCGAGACGGTGTAGACCGCGGTCGCCGCGAAGTTCACCCCGGTGGCGTCGGCTCCCGCCACTGTCGCTGCAACGCTCGTGGGCGCAAAGATGTAGCCCGCGAAGCTCGGCGTGACGGTGTAGGCACCATCAGGCAGGTCAGGGAACTGGTACGCACCGGACGCGTCGGTCGTCGTCGTGCCGCTGCCGGCGCCGGAGAGCGTCATCGTCACCCCGGCCAGGCCCGTGCCGCCGGAGCTCACGGTGCCCGAGACCGTGTAGACCGCCGTCGCCGCGAAGTCCACTCCCGTGACGTTGGCGCCGGCCACCGTCGCCGCCGCGCTCGCCGGGGCAAAGATGAACCCCGCGCGGCTCGGCGTGATGGTGTAGGACCCATTGACCAGCCCCGCGAACTGATAGTTGCCCGAGGCGTCAGTTGTCGTCGTGCCGCTGCCGGCGCCGGAGAGGGTCATCGTCACCCCGGCCAGGCCCGTGCCGCCGGAAGTGACCGTGCCCGAGACCGTGTAGACCGCCGTCGCCGTGAAGTTCACTGCCGTGACGTTGGCGCCGGCCACCGTCACCGCCGCGTTCGTCGGCGCAAAGATGTAGCCCGCGCGGCTCGGCGTGACGGTGTAGGACCCGTTGAGCAGACCCGCGAACTGATAACTGCCCGAGGCGTCGGTCGTCGTCGTGCCGCCGGCCGCGCCGGAGAGGGTCATCGTCACCCCGGCCAGGCCCGTGCCGCCGGAACTCA
>DATDCY010000267.1 GCA_036524115.1 bacterium
GGAGTAGCGTTCGGCGGCGCGCGCGGCGCCGGCGCGCCCGAGGCGCTCGCGCAGCGTGGCGTCCCCTGCAAGGCGGACGAGCCCCGCGGCGAGGCACCCCGCCTCCGGGCGCACGAGCCGGGCGCACGTGTCGTCCAGCGCCTGGGTGTGCGAGCCGATGTCCGTCGCGAGGATCGCGCGCCCGGCGCCGAGATACGAATAGATCTTCATCGGCGTGTTCTCCCCGAGCGTGCGCGGCGAGACGAGGATGTCCGCCTGCGCCAGGTACGACCCGAGATCGCGCACCGGGCGCGGCCCGGCAAAGCGCACGCGACCCGAAAGCCTCCGCACCGCGGCCGCGCGCTCGTACCGGACGACGTCCGCCGGGGCGCCCCCGATGACGACGAGCGTCACGGGCCCGTCCGGGCCGAGCGACGCCAGCGCCTCGGTGAGCAGGTCGATCCCCTGGTAGGGCTCCAGGTTGCCGACATACAGCGCCAGCGGCCCTGCCACGCCGTACCGGGCCCGCAGGTCCTCGACAGGAGCGGCCGGCCCCTCGGCGAGCGGGATGTCCTCGAGCACGCGCACCGGGACCGCGGGCGCAAGGGCGCGCGCCTTCTCCGCGAGGCTCGGGCAGACGGCGAGCACGAGATCGCAGGCGCCCAGCGTGCGCCGCACGATCGCGTCGAGTGCCGGGCGCAGCGGCCGGCGCAGCCGCGAGCGGCCGCAGATCTGGTCCACCATGTCGGAGTCCATGTCGCAGACCACTGCGGCTCCGTGCCGACGGCGCAGCCAGGCCGCCGGGAAGACCGCCTCCTCGACGGCGTGCACGACGTCGTAGCGGCCGGGACGCGCCAGTTTCAGGAAGGCGGCGCTCAGCGTCGCGTCGCAGGCCAGCTTCTTCGCCGAGAAGCCGATGGGGACGTCCCGGACCAACGGCGGCGCCGCGGCCCGCAGCAGGCGCAGCCCCGGGAAGGAGACCTCCTCGCCCTCGTGGTACACGAGCAGGTCGACGGCGTGGCCGAGCGCGCAGAGGGTCTCTGCGAGCAGGCGAACGGCGATCGGCGTCCCGCGCTCCCGGTAGAACGGCTGCGGCGCGAGCACGAGGACGTTCATCGGGCGCCCCGCTCGCCGGCTGAACGGCCAAGCCGCAGCGCCAGCAGCAGGAAGGGGATCCCCAGGGCCAGCTCGACCAGCAGCTCGCGAAGATTCCGCATGCTGAGGACGTGCACGCGGTCGATCCCGGGGAAGACGGCGAACGGCGCGTGGAAGCGCGCGTCGCTGAGGGGCCAGAAGAAGGGGAAGCCGACCGGGGGCTTCTCGTCGAGCACCACGAGATCCAGCAGCAGGTGCGTGAGGCCGGCGCACGCGAGCAGCGCCCAGGCCCACGCGAGGCCGAGCCGGCGGCGCAGCACGAGGGTCAGCGGCAGCGTCGCCGCCGCGATGAACGCGAGGGAGTGCGCCGGGCCCTGGTGGAAGCGCTCCATGGCGGCACGGCCGCCGACGAGCGCCAGGTAGTCGAGGTCCGGCAGGTTCGCGGCGAGCGCCGCCGCGGCCACCACAGGCAGCGCGCGCGCCGCGGGCAGCCACCGCGACGCGATAAGGGCGACGCCGGCGCCGGCGGCGGCGTGGGCTACGGGCGTGGGCATCGGGAGGAGCGCGATCGTCCGCCTGGGAGCACCGCGCCGGCGAGGTCGTACGCGCCGGCGCCGGTCACGCGCACCGGCACCCAGGTGCCCGCGACGCCGCGCCCCCGCACGCGGATCCGGCCGTCGACCTCCGGCGCCTGCCAGGGCGTGCGCGCGGTCCACACCGTGGTGCGCCCGGGCTCCGGTGCGAGCAGCAGCGCCTCGGTCGTCACGCCGATCCGGCGCGCCCAGAGTTGCGCCGCGAGGCCCGCCTGCGTTGTCATCACCTCGTGGTAGCGCTCCTCGGCCTTGCCGCGCGGCGCCGCGCCCGGCAGGCCGGCCGCCTTGGTCCCCGGCTGCGGCGAGAAGACGAAGGCGCCGAGGTTCTCGAAAGGGTGCGCGCGCAGGAACGCGAGCAGCTCCGCGAACTCGCGCCGCCCCTCGCCGGGGTAGCCGACCATCACGGTCGTGCGCAGGGCCACGCCCGGGATGCGGGCGCGCAAGCGCCCGAAGAGCCTTTCCAGGTCGCGCCGGCCGTAGCGGCGGTTCATCCCCCGCAGCACCCTGCCGCTGGCGTGCTGGATCGGGATGTCCAGGTAGGCGCAGAGCTTCGGCGTGTCGGCGAAGAGATCGATCACCCCGTCGTCCACGCGGTCGGGGTGGAGGTAGAGCAGGCGGACGCGGAAGTCCCCGGGGAGCGCCGCGATGGCGCGCACCAGCGGCACCAGCCCCCCGATGCGCCGCCCCTCGCCGAACCGCGTGATGTCCTGCCCGACGAGGTTCAGCTCGCGGGCGCCCGCCTCGACCAGCGCGCGCGCCTCCTCGAGGACCGCGGCCGGCGCGCGGCTGGCGTGGGGCCCGCGGATCGTGGGGATCAGGCAGTAGTGACAGCAGTTGCTGCAGCCGTCCGAGATCTTCAGGTACGCCCACGGCCCGGTCGTCAGCGAGCGCTCGAGGCCGTCGGCCGGCAGGAAGGCGCGCCCGGGGCCGCCGAGCCGTCGCGGCCGCGGCGGCGCGAGCGCCAGCCACTCGCCCAGGCGCGGGATCTGCTTCGGCGAGAGGAAGAGATCGACCTGCGGATAGCGGGCCGCCAACTCGGCGCCGAAGCGGTTGACCATGCAGCCGGCGACGACGACGGTGCGTCCCGCGCGACGGCCCTTCCAGCGGACGGCATCGGCGATCGCCTCGTGCGACTCCTCGACGGCCGGGCCGATGAAGGCGCAGGTGTTCACGAGCAGCAGGTCGGCGCGTTCCAGGTCGGGGACGAGCACCCAGCCCCCGGCGCCGAGGCCGCCGACGAGGTACTCGGTGTCGACGAGGTTCTTCGAGCAGCCGAGGCTGACGACGCCCGCGAGGGGCAGGTGCGCTCTTTGTGCCATCGACGGCAGTATAACCGACCGCCCGCCGGTGTGCCGCCGCGGTTGTCTCCCGGGTGTCGGAGACCTATCATGTTGGCATGTACGCGCGCTACCTTGGCACATTGCCGTGGAGCGACCCGCTCCAGGAGGTGCTGCGCTCGCGCATCTTCGCCGGGGTGCACGACCCGGTCTTCCACGTCGAGGCGATCTCGGACAGCCACCTCGTCTACCGCTACCG
>DATDCY010000268.1 GCA_036524115.1 bacterium
CGCTCGCGGAGGCGCTCGAGCGCGAGGCCGCCCGCGCCGGCGCCCGCGTCGCCGTGCACCTGAAGATCGACACCGGGATGGGGCGGGTCGGCGTCCCCCCCGCCGAGGCCCTGCCGTTCGCGGCGCGGCTGCGCGACTTCCCGCATCTGGTCCTCGAGGGGCTCATGAGCCACCTGGCGGAGGCGGAGGTCGCGGGCAGCGCCGCCACCGCGAGCCAGATCCGGACCTTCCGCTCCGTCTGTGCCGCGATCGAGGTCATGGGCGGCCCCGTCCGCTGGCGCCACATCGCCAACAGCGCGCTGCTGCTGCAGGGGGCGGCGGAGGGCACTCTGGTGCGCCCGGGCATCATGCTCTACGGCTCGGCCCCCGGGCCGGGCCTGCCCCACGGGGCAGAGCTGCAGCCGGTCATGAGCCTCGCCACGGCGATCGCCTTCCTCAAGCGGGTGCCTGCCGGGACGGCGGTGAGCTACAACGGGACGTGGACCGCGCCGCGCGAGAGCGTCATCGCCACGCTGCCCGTCGGCTACGCGGACGGCTACCGGCGCGCGCTGTCCAACCGGGCGGAGGTGCTGGTGCGGGGGCGGCGCGCGCCCGTGGTCGGCACCGTCTGCATGGACCTGTGCCTCGCGGACGTCACCGACGTCCCGGGGGCGTGCGCGGGCGACGAGGTCCTGCTCATCGGCCGCCAGGGGCGCGAGGAGATCACCGCCGCGGAGGTGGCGGCGCGCGCCGGCACGATCTCCTACGAGGTCTTCTGCGGGATCGGCGCCCGCGTGCCGCGCCTGTATGCGCGGGGGCCGGTGCGGTATCATGGCGCCTGAAGAGCGGGCGGTGGCCGCAGGTCGGCGGGGTGGCGTGGTGAAGAGTCTCATCGGGTTGCTGGAGCGCATCGGTGCGGGGGCCAGCGGCTTTCTCGAGGGGGCCGGCGACCTCGTGCTGCTCGTGCTGCGCACGCTCGGCTGGTCGGTCCGCCCGCCCTACCGGCCGCGCAGCGTCATCCAGCAGATGGCGTCGGTCGGCGTCAGCTCGCTGCCGATCGTGCTGATCACGGCGCTCTTCACGGGCGCGGTGCTCGCCCTGCAGACGATGACCGGCTTCAAGCGCTTCAACGCCCAGGACCTCGTCGGCACGATCGTCGCCCTCTCGATCTGCCGCGAGCTCGGGCCGGTGCTCACGGGGCTGATCGTCGCCGGGCGGGTCGGCTCGGGCATGGCGGCGGAGCTGGGCACCATGAAGGTGACCGAGCAGATCGACGCGCTGGAGACCCTCGCGACCGACCCGGTGAACTACCTCGTGGTGCCGCGCTTCCTCGCCGGGCTGATCATGCTCCCGGTGCTGACGGTGCTCGCCGACGTCGTCGGCATGGGCGGCGGCTACGCGGTGAGCGTCTTCGTGCTGCACGCGAACCCCACGATCTACTTCCGCCGCAGCATGGACTACCTGGCCTTCGAGGACGTCTACACCGGGATCGTCAAGGCCGCCGCCTTCGGCGTGATCATCGCGATCGTCGGCTGCCAGCGCGGCTTCAACGCCAGCGGCGGCGCCGAGGGGGTCGGGCGGGCGACGACGGCCTCGGTCGTCCTCGCCTCGATGCTGATCCTCACGGCCAACTACTTCATCACGGCCTTCTTCTTCTGATTTCAGCGCGACGCGTCACGCCGACGGAGAGATGCATGCCCGAATATGAGCCCGCACTGATATCGCTGCGGGGCGTGTCCAAGCGGTTCGGGGCGAACCAGGTGCTCGACGGGCTCGACCTGGAGATCGAGCGCGGCGAGACCATGGTGGTCATCGGCGGCTCTGGCACCGGCAAGAGCGTGCTGCTCAAGCACATCATCGGGCTGCTGCGCCCCGACGCGGGCCGGGTCGTGGTCGAGGGCGTCGACGTCGGTGGGCTGCGCGGCGTGGCGCTCAAGGAGTTCCGCAAGGGCTTCGGGATGCTCTTCCAGGGGGCGGCGCTCTTCGATTCGCTGCGCGTCTACGAGAACGTGGCCTTCGGCCTGCGGGAGCACGCGCGGCTGCCGGAGGCCCAGGTCCGCGAGCGCGTGCGCGAGAAGCTCGCTCTCGTCGGCCTGCGGGACGTCGAGCACCTCTGGCCGGCCGAGCTCTCGGGGGGCATGAAGAAGCGCGTCGCGCTGGCGCGGGCGCTGGCGATGGAGCCGAAGATCCTGCTCTACGACGAGCCGACGACCGGCCTGGACCCCATCCGGGCCGACGCCATCAACGACCTGATCGTGGAGCTGCGCGACCGGCTCAAGGTCACGGGCGTGGCGATCACCCACGACATGACGAGCGCGTACAAGATTGCCGACCGCATAGCCATGCTGTATAAGGGCAGGATCATCGCGGTGGGGACGCCCGGTGAGATTCGCGAGAGCGCGGACCCGGTGGTGCGCCAGTTCATCACCGGCAGCGCCCGGGGTCCGATCACCGACTAGGAGGCGCGCGGAAGCGGCATGAGGGTGTTGTCGGCGGAGGCGAAGGTCGGCGCCGTGGTGGTCGCCGCGCTCGCGGGGCTGGCCTGGCTGACCTTCCAGATCGGCGAGTTCCGCTTCCGCCAGAAGGGCTACGTCATCGAGGCGGTGTTCCACACCGTCTCGGGCCTCGAGACCGAGGCGAAGGTCCGCATGGCCGGCGTCCTCGTCGGCTCGGTCGAGCGCATCTTCCTCAAGGACGGCCTGGCGCACACGCGGCTGCGCCTGGACGACGGCGTGGTCGTCCACGAGGACTCGGTCGTCTCCGTCGCGTCGATCGGCATCCTCTCGGAGCGGTACATCGAGATCACCACGGGCAGCCCCGGCGCCAGGGTGGTCCCGGCCGGCGCCGTGATCGCCGGCCGCGAGCTGGTCGACCTCGACCAGCTCATGGCGGAGCTGTCGCGCTCCTCGGAGGCCTTCCGCTCGCTCGCCGGGAGCATCGAGAAGACCTTCACCGGCGCCGACTCCCAGGTCTCGCGGCTGCTGGCGGGGGCCTCGGACCTCGTGGGGCGGATCAGCGCGCTGCTCGAGGAGAACCGCCAGCGCGTGGGCGAGCTGCTCGCGCAGTCTGCGGGGCTGACGCGCGACGCGCGCGGGCTCATCGGGGACGCGCGCGCCGTGGTGAGCGACAACCGGGCGGAGCTGCACGCGGCGATCGCCGGGATGCGCACGCTCGCCGAGACGCTCAACCGGCGGGCCGACGAGCTCTCGGCCGAGGCGACGAAGACGGCGGAGGAACTGCGCGCCACGGTGCGCGGCGGCCGCGAGGATTTCCAGGGCCTGCTGGCCTCGATGCGCACCGCCGCCGGCAGCGCCGAGAAGGCGGCGGACACGCTCACCAAGATCCTGGCAAAGGTGGAGGGGGGCCGCGGGACGCTCGGCCGCCTGGTCAACGACGAGACGACGATCAACCGCGTGGACGCCGCCCTCGGCGACATCGACGGCATCGCCGAGAAGATCAACACGGGGCAGGGGAGCCTCGGGCGGCTCGTCACCGACGACACGCTGGTGCGGAAGCTCGAGAGCACGGCCGACTCGGCGCAGCGCATGCTCGGCGCGAACGACCGCATGCACTTCTACCTCGGCTACCGGGGTGAGTACCTCGAGCGGGTGGAGGCGCTCAAGAGCTATGTCACGGTCAAGCTGCAGCCGCGGGCGGACAAGTACTACCTCTTCGAGGTCATCGACGACCCGGCCGGCAAGACCACGACCACGACCACGAGGACGACCATCCAGCGGCCGGACGGCGGCTACACCATCAACGAGACCACCGAGGAGACGCGCGAGGACCAGCTGCTCTTCTCGCTGCTGTTCGCCAAGTCCTTCGGGCCGCTGACCCTCCGGGGCGGCCTCATGGAGTCCCAGGGGGGGCTCGGCGTGGACTGGAGACCCGGCGGCGGCACGCTGCGCCTCAGCGCCGAGGGCTGGGACTTCGGCCGGGACGGCGGACCGCACCTGAAGGTCGCCGGGCAGCTCGGCGTCTACAAGGACTTCTTCGTCAGCGCGGGCGTCGACGACGTCTACGACGAGAGGCGCCGCTCGGCCTTCGTCGGCGGGGGCATCCTCTTCTCCGACGACGATCTGCGGGAGATGCTCGGCCTCGCCCGCCTCGTCCAGTAGCGTGGGGGAGAAGAGCCGCTACCTCTGCCAGGGGTGCGGGTTCGTCTCGCCCAAGTGGCTGGGGCGCTGCCCCGACTGCGGCGCCTGGAACACGCTCCTGGAGGAGGCGGCCGTCCCGAAGGCGCGGGGCGGGCGCGACGGCGCCGCACCGGGGGCCGCGCCGGTCCGGCTCGACCAGATCGTCCAGGACGACGCGCTTCGCATTCGCACCGGCAGCGCCGAGCTCGACCGGGCCCTCGGCGGCGGGCTCGTCCCGGGGAGCGTCGTGCTGGTCGGCGGCGACCCGGGCATCGGCAAGACCACCCTGCTGCTCGAGGTTCTCGGGCGGCTCGCCGCCGCACGCGGCGAGGCGGTGTTGTACTGCTCCGGCGAGGAGTCGCCACGGCAGATCCGCATGCGCGCCGACCGGATCGGCGTGACCGGCCCGCTGCTGAGCGTGCTCGCGCAGAACGCGCTCGAGCCGATCCTCGCCGAGACGCGCCGCCTGCGGCCGCTGGCCGTGGTCGTGGACTCGATCCAGACCGTGACCACGGACGCGCTCGAGTCGACGGCCGGCAGCATCAGCCAGGTGCGCGAGGTCGCCGCGCAGCTGATCGCGCTGGCCAAGCGCCAGGAGGTGCCGGTGTTCATCGTGGGCCACGTCACGAAGGACGGCACCCTCGCCGGGCCGCGGGTGCTCGAGCACATGGTCGACACCGTGCTCTACTTCGAGGGGGAGAACACGCGGGACTTCCGGATCCTGCGGGCCGTGAAGAACCGCTTCGGGTCCACCAACGAGATCGGCGTCTTCGAGATGCGGGACGCGGGGCTCGCGGAGGTGCCGAATCCCTCGCGGCTGTTCCTGCGCGAGGAGCGCGGCGAGCTGGCGGGCTCGGTCGTCACCGCCTCCGTGGAAGGGACGCGGCCGTTCCTCGTCGAGGTCCAGGCGCTGTGCGCGCGCACAGCGTTCGCCTCGCCGAAGCGCGTCTGCAGCGGCGCCGACCCCGGCCGCCTCGGGATGATCGCGGCGATCCTGGAGAAGAAGATCGGCCTGGGGCTGGCCGAGCAGGACATCTACCTGAACCTCGCCGGCGGCATCCGCGTCGTCGAGCCGGCGGCGGATCTGGCGATCGCCCTCGCGGTCTGCTCGAGCTTCCGGAACTCGGCCGTGCGCGCCGGCGCGGTCGTCTTCGGGGAGGTCGGCCTGACCGGGGAGGTTCGGGGAATCTCGCACCCGGAATCCCGAGTGCGGGAGGCGGCGAAGCTCGGGTTCGACGCCTGCATGCTGCCGAAAGCGAGCCTGGCGCGGATTTCGAGCGCGGATTGTCGCATCAAATGTACTGGGGTCTCCACCCTAACGGAGGCCATCGACCTTCTGATTCTGTAAGACTATGAAAAGTAAGGAAAGATTCTGCACAATTCCTAGGCACTCTGGTGTCGGCACCGTTTTTTTTCGCATGCTCTCGAGAAATTCACAGCGTTGCCAACATCTTTTCAACAAGCTCTGTGAAAACGGTCCGCAATCAATTGAATTCTCTTAAGTTTTCAGTGAAGGTCGATCCCCGTGACCGCAGCATCTACCGGCGGGGCGTCCAAGCCGCCGGCCTCGTCAGGTTCGAGCTGGCGATCAAGGAGACGGACCTTCTGGTGCTTGCCGACCGGGACATCGGCGATCTCGTGCGGGAGATCGTGATCAACGAGCGGGATCGGCTGGAGCGATACCTGGCCGCGCACCCGGAGTTTGCCAGATCTCTCGTGCCCGTGGCCGTCGCCGATGCCGCCCCGCGGATCGCGGGCGCGATGGCGGCAGCGGGGGCCGCGGCCGGCGTCGGCCCGATGGCGGCCGTTGCCGGAGCGGTGTGCGATGCGGTCGCGGCGGGCGTCGGCGACAGGGTCCGGGAGCTGATCATCGAGAACGGCGGTGACCTGTACGTGCGCGTGTCGCGGGAACGCACTGTCGGCATCTACACCGGCGAGAAGGGCCCGGCGCTCGGCCTGCTCGTGCGGCCGGAGGGCGGGCCGCTGGGCGTCTGCACCTCCTCGGGGAGGATCGGGCACTCGCTGAGCTTCGGGGACGCCGCCGCGGCGACGATCATCGCCGGC
>DATDCY010000269.1 GCA_036524115.1 bacterium
GGGCGACCGCGAGCGCCTGCGCGCGATGGCCGCGGCGAGCGCGTCCGTCGGCGTGCGCGACGCGGCGGCGCGCATCGTCGCCGAGTGCCGCGGCATGCTGGGGAGGGCGTGAGGGCGCCATGACGATGTTCGTGCGCAAGGTGCGTCGCATCCACTTCGTGGGCATCGGCGGCATCGGCATGAGCGGCATCGCCGAGGTGCTGCTGAACCTCGGCTACCACGTCAGCGGCTCGGACCTGGCGGCCACGCCCGTGACCGAGCGGCTGGGAGTGCTCGGCGGGCGCATCGCCGCCGGGCACGACGCGGCCAACGTGGCCGACGCGCAGGTCGTGGTCACCTCCTCGGCGGTGCGGCCCGACAACCCCGAGGTGCTCGAGGCGCACCGGCGGCAGATCCCGGTGATCCCGCGCGCCGAGATGCTCGCCGAGCTGATGCGCATGAAGCGCGGCATCGCGATCGCCGGCGCCCACGGCAAGACGACGACCACCTCGCTCGTGGCGACGATCCTCGCGGCGGCCGAGCTCGACCCGACGGCCGTCATCGGCGGGCGGCTCGACGCCTTCGGCTCCAACGCGCGACTGGGGCAGGGCGAGTTCCTCGTCGCCGAGGCGGACGAGAGCGACGGCAGCTTCCTCGCGCTGTCGCCGATCTGGTCGGTGATCACGACGATCGACCGGGAGCATCTCGACTACTGGCCGGACTTCGAGCGCATCCGCGACGCCTTCGCGGCGTTCGCGAACAAGGTCCCTTTCTACGGCGCGGTCTTCCTCGGCGTCGACGACCCGGAGGTGCGCGGGATCCTGCCGCGGGTGAGCCGGCGCGTGGTCACCTACGGCCTCGCCGAGGGCGCCGACGTCCGCGGCACGGACGCGGCGTACGAGGGCAGCGGCTCCTCGTGCACCGTGCACGCGGCGGGCAGGGAGATCGGCCGGCTGACCGTGCCGATCCCCGGGCCGCACAACCTCGCCAACGCGCTGGCGGCCGTCGCGGTCGGCCTCGAGCTGGACCTGGCGCCCGAGACGGTCCTCGGCGCGCTCGCCACCTTCCGCAACGCCCACCGGCGCTTCGAGGTGCGCGGCGAGAGCAATGGGGTGCTCGTCGTCGACGACTACGGGCACCACCCGACGGAGATCCGCGCCACCCTCGCGGCCGCGCGCCGCGGCTTCGCCCGGCGGATCGTCGTCGCCTTCCAGCCGCACCGCTACACCCGCACCCGGGACCTGGAGGCGGAGTTCCTCGGCGCGTTCGGCGACGCCGACCTGGTCTTCGCGACCGAGATCTACGCGGCGAGCGAGGAGCCGATCCCGGGCGTCACCGGCGAGCGCCTCGCGGGGCTGCTCGCCGCGCGCGGCCGGCCCGAGGTGCGCTTCGTCCGCGACAAGGCGGCGCTGCCCGCGGCGCTCGCCGCGGCGGTGCGGCCCGGCGACCTCGTGCTCACGCTCGGCGCCGGCGACATCTGGAAGGCGGGCGACGGCCTGCTCGCGCTCCTGGGGGCGACGAAATGACGGCCTCGATCCGCGCCGAGAGCGCCGGCCGCCTCTTCGCGGGGGCGGTGCGGGGGCGCCTGCTCGTCGGTGAGCCGCTGCGCGCCCACACCTCGTTCCGCGTCGGCGGGCCCGCGGACGTGCTCTTCTTCCCCGTGGACCGCGAGGACCTGCGCGCCGGGCTGCGCGTGGCCGCGGCCACCGCGCTGCCGGTCACCGTCATGGGGCGCGGGACGAACCTCGTGGTGCGCGACGGCGGCGTGCGGGGGCTCGTCATCAACCTCGGGGACCTCGCCGGCATAGCGGGCGGGGAGGTCCCGCCCCAGGCCCCGCCGGGCACGCCGGCCGAGGTCCAGGCGCTGGCGGGGACCCCGCTCTCGCAGGTCATCAACTTCGCGGTCCGCCCGGGCCTCGCCGGCCTCGAGTGGGCGGCGGGCATCCCCGGGAGCGTCGGCGGCGCGATCGCGATGAACGCGGGGGCGCACGGGCACAGCATGGGCGAGGTCGTGCTCTGGGTGGACCTCATGGACTCCTCCGGCGCCGAGTCGCGCGTGCCGCGCGAGCAGATCGCGTTCGCCTACCGCAGCGCGCGCTTGCCGCGGGCGGGCTTCATCGTCGCGGCGGGCCTGCAGCTGCGCCTGAGCACCGAGCAGGCGGTGCTCGCCGAGAACAAGCGGTGCCTCGAGGAGCACAAGCGCCGCCTCCCCTTCGGCTGGGGGAGCGCCGGCTCGGTCTTCAAGAACCCGCCGGGGGACGCGGCCGGGCGGCTCATCGACGCGGCGGGCCTCAAGGGGACGCGCGTCGGCGACGCGGAGGTCTCCGCGAAGCACGCGAACGTGATCGTCAACGTCGGGCAGGCCACGGCCGCGGACGTCCTCGGGCTGATGAGCCTCGTCCGCGAGCGGGTGCTCGCGCACGCGGGCGTCGCGCTCGAGGCGGAAGTCCAGGTCATCGGGGAGGAGTGATGGCGGCACAGCAGAAGCGGGCGGCGCGGCGGCGGGTGGTCGGGGTCCTCATGGGCGGCCGGTCCGCCGAGCGCGCGGTCTCGCTGCGCACGGGGGCCGCGGTGCTCAAGGCGCTGCGCCG
>DATDCY010000270.1 GCA_036524115.1 bacterium
CGCGGCGTCGTCGAGGCCGGTCGCCGCGGGGCTGGCGACGAAGAGCGGTCCGCGTCGGCCCTGGGTGAAGCGGCGCAGCGGCTCGCCGCGCCAGGGGGGGATGCCGCTGCGCACGGCGTCCTCGAGCGGCGCCTGCATCGCGCACTGGCGGAGCGCGAGCGCCAGCAGCGGCGCGGTCTGCGTGAAGTCCTCGCCGAGGACGAGGGCGGCGTCGGCGCCGGCCGCCTCGCGCAGCGTCGGCGTGCGGGCGGGGCCCCGGCGCACAATGCGGGCCGCGAGCGCGACCAGCCGGTGCTCGCGGGCCGCCATGCCGGCGAAGAACCGCTCCGGCCCGACGAGACGGCGCAGCGCGTAGTTCGCCTCGAGGGAGGCGCGCGGCGAGCCGATGCCGATCACGTTCGCGCCGAAATGCAGGCGGGCGCGCAGCCATGCCTCGACCGCCGCCGGGGCGGTCGCCACGGCCTCGGCGCCGCGGCCGGCGCGCAGCAGCGGGCGGCGCACGCGGCGCGCGTCGTTGACGAACTCGTTGCCGAAGCGGCCCCGGTCGCAGAGGAAGAAGCCGTTGACCTCGCCGTGGTAGCGGTTGCGCACGCGGCGCAGGACGCCGCCTCGCGCCCCGACGATCGTGTTGCAGCCCACGCCGCAGTGGGGGCAGATCGACGGCGCGGTGGCGAGGTCCCAGGGGCGCACGTAGCGCGCCTTGAAGGTCTTGTCGGTGAAGACGCCGGTCGGGCAGATCTCGACGAGGTTGCCGGCCAGGCCGCTCGCGAGCGCCCCGTCGCGGTGGCGGCCGAAGAAGAGGTTGCGGTGCGCGCCGAAGACGTCGAGGTCCGTCCCCCCGGCGAAGTCCCGGTAGAAGCGCACGCAGCGGAAGCACTGGATGCAGCGGTTCATCTCATGGTTGACGAAGGGGCCGAGGTCCTGGCTGCGGTGGGTGCGCTTGTCGAAGCGGTAGCGCCGCCGGACGTGCCCCGTGAGGACGGTCATGTCCTGGAGGTGGCACTCGCCACCCTCGTCGCAGACCGGGCAGTCGTGGGGGTGGCCGGCCATCAGCCACTCGCTGACCGCGGCGCGGAAGGCGCGTGCCTCCGGGTCGGCAATCGACACGCGCAGTCCCTCGGCGACCGGCGTTTCGCAGGACATGACGATCGTCCCGGCCGCGTCGTGCTCGTCGCGGAAGACCTTGACCGCGCATTGCCTGCAGGCCCCCACCGAGTGCAGCGCCGGGTGCCAGCAGAAGTACGGGATCTCGAAGCCGAGAGAGAGGCAGGCCGCAAGCAGGTTCTGCCCCGCGGGGACGCGGTGTGGCGCCCCGTCGACCAGGATCGTGACCTGCGCCGCGGACGGCGGGCCTAGCGCTTCCACGGGCAGCCTCCCTCCCGGACGTGGCGCTCGAAGTCCCCGCGGAAGAGCGCGAGCGCGCTGCGCAGCGGCTCCATCGCCCCCGGCGCGTGCGCGCAGAACGTGCGGCCGGGCCCGAGCAGCCGCGTGTGCTCCTCGAGCACCGCCAGGTCCTCCATCGTGCCGTCGCCGCGTTCGAGGGCGGCGAGGATGCGCTCGACCCAGGCCAGCCCCTCGCGGCAGGGCGTGCACCAGCCGCAGGACTCCCGCGCGAAGAAGCGCTCGAGGCTCAGGAGCGTCCCCACCGGGCAGGTGCGGTCGTCGAGCACGACGACGGTGCCGGTGCCGAGGCGGCTGCCCGCCTTCTGCACGGAGTCGAAGTCCAGCGCGACATCGAGGTGCTCCGCCGGCAGGAACTCCGTGGAGGCGCCGCCGGGCAGCACCGCGCGCAGCGCGAAGCCCTCGCGCATGCCGCCGGCGCGCTCCTCGAGCAGTTCCCGCAGCGGCGTCCCCATCGGCAGCTCCCAGGCGCCGGGGCGGCGCACACGACCGCTGACCGCGTAGATCTTCGTGCCGCCTTCGGCGCCGCGGCCGAGGGCGCGGTACCACTCCGGCCCGTTGCGCACGATCCCGGGGACGTTGCAGAGCGTCTCGACGTTGTTGACGACGGTCGGCCGCCCCCAGAGGCCGCTGACCTGCGGGTGGGGCGGCTTCTCCCGCGGCACCGGGCGGCGCCCCTCCAGCGCGTTGAGCAGCGCGGTCTCCTCGCCGCAGATGTAGCGCCCCGCGCTCACGTGCAGCCGCAGATCCACGCGCACCCCGGTCCCGAGGACGTCGGGTCCGAGGGCGCCGCGCCCATACGCCGCCGCGATGGCGCGCTCGAGCGCCTCCTGCGCCGCGGCGTAGCCCTGGCGCAGGAAGAGGATGGCCTCCCCGGCGCCGATCGCGAAGGCCGCGAGCACCATCCCCTCGAGCAGCAGGTGCGGCGCGCGCTCCATCAGCACGCGGTCCTTGAAGGAGCCGGGCTCCATCTCGTCGGCATTGCAGACGAGGTACCTGGGGCCGGGCGCGCCCCGGGGCACGAAGCTCCATTTCTTCCCGGTCGGGAAGCCGGCGCCGCCGCGGCCGCGCAG
>DATDCY010000271.1 GCA_036524115.1 bacterium
CCGGCGCGAGCACACGCCCGAGGCGGCCGCGGCGCGCTGGCTGGATCTGTTCGCGCGGATCGGGGCGTGAGGGCTATGCCGGCAACCGGCGCGTGCGCTACACTGGCGCGGCGATCACGACGACGGGAGGGGAGCGATGGCTGCTGAGCCGCTGCGCGGGGCGGGCGGGACGCCGGGGGGCGTGGGGATGTTCTTCGGCGGGCTCGTCATGGCCGCGATCGGCGGCTACCTGCTGCTCAACCAGGTGACCGTCTCCGGCGGCTTCTGGGATTTCCTCGGCTTCAATGCCTTCGGCCTCTCGCTGCTGCCGCTGCTGATCGGCGTCGGCTTCCTCTTCTTCGACGCGCGGTCGGTGGCGGGCTGGGTGCTGAGCGTGATCGGCGCCGGCATCATCGTCGCCGGCATCCTGATGAACATGCACATCTGGTTCCGCCCGACGAGTCTCTACAACACGCTCGTCATGCTGGTGCTGCTCGCCGGCGGGCTGGGCCTCATCGCGCGGTCGTTGAAGGCGCACGGGGCGCCGCCGCCCCGGCAGTAGGTCCGGCGCCGCTACGGGGTGTAGCGGACGATCTCGTCGTCGGTGCGCTTCTTCGGGCTCTTCGCCGGCGCGGCGCCCCAGCCGACCGGCACCACCGCCATGAACTCCCCCTGCGGCTCGCCGAGCAGCGCCAGCACCTCGTCCTTCATCAAGTAGAGGATGCCGAGCCAGACGGCGCCGAGCCCGAGCGAGGCGGCCGCCAGCAGCAGGTTCTGCACCGCCGCCGCGCTCCCCTGGATCTCCATCGTGCGGAAGAAGTCGCGGTTCTGCTCGCCGGCGATGGGGAACAGCTCCGCGCCGTGGCGGATCAGCTCGCCGGTGTTGGCGACGGCGATCACGGCCGGCGCGCTGGCGATCGTGCGCGCCCCCATGCGCAGCAGCACGTTCGTCGGCCGCGGGTACTGCGCCGAGCGCGCCGAGACGAGCGCCGCCAGCTCGCGCTTCTTCTCCGGACCGAGGACGAGGAAGCGCCAGGACTGGCTGTTGTGCGCCGAGGGCGCCTGGTTGGCGGCGGCGATGAGCGCGGCGATCAGCTCCGGCGCGACGGGGCGGCCGTCGAAGACGCGGACGCTGCGCCGGCGCGCGATCGTCTCGAGGGTCTCGTTCGCGGGCCTGCCCGCGCCGCCTTCCGTCACGGCTTTGCGCTCCTGATCTTCGCGATCGTCGCCGTCGTCGAGCGGTTCTTCACGAGGGGGATCGAGACCACGCGCCCGCCGCGCGCCTCGACGGTCTCGCGGCCGACGATCTTCTCGACGGGCCAGTCGCCGCCCTTGACGAGCACGTCGGGCTGCACCGCGGCGATCAACCGCTGCGGCGTGGCCTCGCCGAAGACCGTCACGTAGTCGACGCACGCGAGCGCCGCGAGCACCTCGGCGCGGTCGCGCGCCGGGTTGAGCGGCCGCCCCGGCCCCTTGTCGAGGCGGCGCACCGAGGCGTCCGAGTTCACGGCGACGACCAGCGCGTCGCCGAGCGCGCCCGCCTCCTGCAGGTAGCGGACGTGGCCGACGTGCAGCAGGTCGAAGCAGCCGTTCGTGAAGACGACCTTCTTGCCGGCGGCCTGCAGCCGGCGCACCGCGGCGGCGAGCGCCTTCCGGGTGGTGATCTTCCAGCGCAGGTGCGGCGTGGCCGACGCCCGGGCGCAGAGGCTCAGGCCCCGGCGACCCGGCGCGCAGCCGGGGCCGGCGCTCACCGCCGTCCCTTCCCCCGCGCCATCTCCTCGCGGACCGCCGTGAACAGCAGCGGCAGCAGCAGCTCGTGGTGCCCGATGATCTGGTAGCCCGTGCCGCCGCGCGTGGTGGGCCGGCGCACGACGTTCGTCAGCGGCCGGTACGCCGGGATGAAGTCCAGGTTCGCCGTCGTGAAGCGCCGCGGCGCGCCGCCCTTCGAGCGGTTGCGGGCCATCGCGAGCGCCTTGAGGAAGACCTCGGGGAGGATGACGGCGCTGCCGGCGTTGAGGTAGACGCCGCGCTCGAGCCGGCGCACGCGCTCGGCGAAGCGGTGGAAGTCGCGCAGCGAGGCCTCGCCGATGGCGGCGCCGGAGGCGGACGGGTGCATGTGCACGATGTCGGTGCCCATCGCCACGTGGACCGTGACCGGCACGCCGAGACGCGCCCCCGCGGCGCAGACGCTCAAGCCGCGATGCTTCAGCCGCTCGCCGAGGATCGCCTCCCCGAGCGCCTCGCCGAAGCCCTTGCCCTCCAGTGCGGCGTCCGCGGCTGCCCCGTTGAGGAAGTCCGCCGTCTCGCGCACCATGCCGAACGTCCCGTCCTCGAGCGCCGGCCCGACGTCCTCGGAGGTCGCGCCGCCGTACGCCAGCTCGAAGTCGTGCACCGCGCCGGCGCCGTTCATCGCCACGCCGGTGATCAGCCGCTCTTCCATGAGCGCGACCAGCCACGGCGAGAGCCCGCACTTGATGACGTGGGCGCCGATGCCGATCAGCACTTCGCGCCCGTCGCGGCGCGCCGCCGCGATGGCCGCCGCCAGCGCGCGCAGGTCGTCGGC
>DATDCY010000272.1 GCA_036524115.1 bacterium
CCCGTGCCGGCGGCGGGCGGTCGCGCGCGCCTGCGGAGCCTGCCGCTCGAGGCGGTCGCGCGCGAGGCGGTCATCACCGCGCCGGGGGCGGTCATCGCCTACGTCACGGACATCCGCCGCTCGGCGGCGAACGACCGGCGCGTCCTCGAGCTGGCGCGCGGCGCCGACCACTTCTTCTGCGAGGCGGCGTTCCTCGAGCGCGACGCCGACCACGCGGCGCGCAAGCACCACCTGACGGCGCGGCAGGCGGGCGAGCTGGCGCGGCTCGCCGGCGCGCGCAAGCTCACGGTCTTCCACTTCTCGCCGAAGTACGAGGACGAGGAGGAGGCGGTGCGCGCGGAGGCCGAGGCTGCGCATGGTTCACCCCTGGGGTAAAGAAATATCTTGACAGACCTTTCCTTGCGCCCTAACTTGGCTATACCCAAAGGGTGAATATTGAATTTGTGACCAGCGAGAGGGCGCGTGGAAGTCAGGTTCCGGACCCGGAAGCTGCAAAGTCACTATGAACGCTCTGGCGAAGCCGTCAAAGCCTATGGGGAGGCGGTTGCGCGGAAGTACATCCAGCGGGTCAATCTCATCAAGGCCGCCCGCGACGTTGATGAGCTGAAACGGCTTCCCGGTCTGAGGTGCCACCAGCTCAAGGGAGAACGCCTGGGTCAATGGGCAGTCAATCTCACAGAGTTCCAGCGCCTGATCTTCACGCTGGAGGGTGATCGGCTGGAAATAGTTCGAATCGAGGGGGT
Organism: bacterium; assembly: GCA_036524115.1. Classification (NCBI taxonomy): domain Bacteria; species bacterium. The sequence goes on from DATDCY010000272.1 coordinate 744, forward strand.
AAGCAAGCACTATGAGGACTGAGTTGGCAGCACATTCCGACCTCGCCATCCCTCCGGGGGAATACCTCGAGGAGGTCATCGGCGAACTTGGAATGACCAAGGACGAGCTTGCGACGCGGATGGCCCGTCCTGCCACCAAGCTGAGCCAGATCTTCAAGGGGGAAAAGGCTATCACCGCAGACACCGCCCTTCAGCTCGAGAAGGTGGTGGGTGTGCCGGCTCATATCTGGCTCGGGCTGGAGTCCGAGTACCGCCTCTCCCTGGTCAGGCAGGAGAAGGCGCGCGAGCAGGAACTCTTGAAAGCCGAGGTCGGTCTCGTTGACAGCTTCTGCTATCCGGAACTGGTGAAGCTGGGCGCGGTCGCTCGGCACTCGCATCCGATCGACAAAGTCATGGAGCTGCAGCGTTTCTTTGGCGTGGCCACTCTCCATTCAGTTCTCGAGGTCCGGCGTTACCAGGCTGCATTCCGTTGCGGCAAGTCGCCGAAGCAGGGGCATTCGTGCCAGGCGGCTGCTGCGTGGCTCAGGATGGGGGAGATCAAGGCTCGGGGAATCGTGTGTGCCCCGTTCAATAAGTCTCTGCTCCAGGAATCGCTCATGAAGATCAGGGCAATGACTCTGCAGACACCCGATCAGTTCCTGACACCTCTGAGCGAAATTCTGGCAAGCGCGGGGGTGGCCCTCGTTGTCTGCCCCCATTTTCCCGGCACGAAGGCCCATGGGGCGACCTTCTGGCTCGGGCGCGAGAAGGCCGTGCTCCTGCTGACCATCCGTGGCAAGTGGGCGGATATCTTCTGGTTCAGCCTCTTTCACGAAATCGGTCATATCCTGCTGCACGACCGTCAATCGGTATTTCTCGAAGATGACTGTGCCGCTCCCGAACAGGCGGAGCAGGAAGCTGCGGCCGATCGTTTCGCCGCCGATACACTCATCCCGCCAAAGGTCTATGAGCACTTTCTCAAACAGGGGATCTTCACTCCCTATTCGGTCCATGGGTTTGCCGATGTGCACGGGATAGACGCCGGGATCGTGGTCGGACGATTGCAGCATGACGGCCGCTTGAAGCACGAGTGGAACAATGACCTGCGGAAGCGTTACGAGTGGACATGAGACTGCCTCTCCGGCCACCGACCGGGGCCTCTTCGAAAGTTCCCGCGGAGCCGATGCTCCGGCACGGAAGTCTCGTGCTCATGACATTGGTGCCTTGGTCTTGGCGACCGAAGGTGATCCGATTGACCGAAAGAGGCCGCTAGGCCATGCGAAGCGGAAAGTAGGTCGTTATGCATAGCGGACAGCCGCAGCAGTTGTCGACTCTGACCGAAGAGATCGCAGTCGACTCTATCCGCGACTTCTTTAGGGATAAGCCATTCCTCTTCTTCGGTACGGGCATGTCTTGTGCGCTCGATCCTCGGTTCGGCATGGCCACCCTGAAGGATGAACTCGTCCAGAGGATTGGGGAACTAACACTTGCCGCTGAGCAGCACCGGCAATGGCAACAGGTTTCTCAGTCACTCAGTGGAGGCGCGGATCTGGAGTCGTCGCTCGATGGTGTGACTGATTCCGAGTTGCTGCAGCGGATCACAGAAATCACTGGACGGTTCATCGCTACCCTTGACCGCGAGTACGCCCTGCGCATTTCCAGTGGAGAAATTGCCTGGCCAGCGACCAACTTCGTCAAGCGGCTGGTTGACACCCTTCCCGAGGGAGATCGAATCCTCCATGCGCTTACTCCGAACTATGATCTGCTGTTCGAGTATGCATGCGATTCTGTTGGCATCCGATACACGAGCGGCTTCTTCGGAGGAGTGGAACGCAGAACCAATTGGGCAGCCGTGGACCAATCGTTGCATGTCCAAGAGGAAGTGTGCCAGCGGGCAAAGCTTGTTACCCTATTCAAGTACTGCAAGCATGTTCGACTCTACAAGGTCCACGGCTCACTGAATTATTTCTTTCATCGGAACGAGGTCGTCGAGAATGACTCATGGATGTGGTCACCGCCCGACTTCGTCCAACGGGTAATGATTACACCTGGCTTCTCGAAGTACGAGACGCTGCAACGCTACCGGCAGGAGTTGCTGAGATCTGCTGACGCCGCAATCGAGAAGGCGAGCCGCTTCTTGTTCTTGGGGTACGGTTTCAACGATAAGCATCTGGACGAATACATCAAACGAAAACTGATCACCCAAGGATGCAGGGGACTAATCATCACACGAGACTCCAACCCGCGCATTGAGGCGCTGCTGGCCGACGCGTCGAATTTGTGGTTGGTCTGCAAGGCGGCCACCGAAGGCAAAGATGGTACCCGCATCTTCAATAGACAATATGCGGGATGGCTCGATCTTCCTGCCAGAAGACTGTGGGACATAGTGGAGTTCACTGCCCAGATGTTCGGAGGCTAGAGAATGGCGATCTTCACATTCGATGCGTCTCATTCACTCGGCAAAGTCCGAGCAGTTGACACCCGCCGCGTGGCCATCCAGGTCAACAGCGATGAAGACCTGCGTAGAGCGCGGGTTGGCCAATGGGTGGCCCTTGCCTTGCCTGGCGCTACCGAAGAATGGCTGATCGCTATCATCGACAAGGTGATCAAGACACCTATTCTCGACGGCCCGTCGGACCCAGACTTGAGCAGCCCGGATGAGGCGGGAACGGCCGTTGGTCAACAGGAGAGCGTTCTGAATACGGTGCAAGTTACGCTGGTCGGAACAGTGGGATTGACTACAGCCAACGCGACCCGATTCTCGCGTTCATTGGTGCAAGTACCTGAAATTGATGGGGCATGCCACATCCTCCGAGATGCCCAACTGCAAGCGTTCATGGGCCTTCTCTCCTGCGTGGGGAAAACAGAGCACGCTTTGGAAATCGGGCACTACACGATTGACGAGAACGCAGCAGCATACTTGGATGGCAACAGGCTGTTCCAGCGCCATGCCTCGTTACTTGGCAGTACCGGCTCCGGGAAATCGTGGGCGGTGGCGGCCATCTTAGAGCAGGCAGCAAAGCTTCCGTCGGCCAATCTTATCGTGTTCGACCTGCACGGGGAATACCGTGCGCTTACCTATGCGCGACATCTGCGCATTCCGGGGCCAGAGGAACTTGGCATGAAGGACGATTCCCTTCTGTTCCTGCCGTTCTGGCTTCTGAACGCCGAAGAACTCCAGGCCATGTTCATCGACCGAAGCGAATTCAGCGCTCACAATCAAGTCATGGCGTTTCAGGACACTGTAGTTTCCGAGAAGAAGAAGACTCTTGAATCATTGAAGAAGGCTGACGTCCTCAACGCTTTTACCCTGGACAGCCCAATCCCATTCGCCATCCAAGATGTGATTGCTAGACTCAAGGAACTCAACGAGCAGATGGTCCCCGGAGCTAAGCCGGGCAGCGAAAAGAAGGGGCCTTTCAATGGCGAATTTGACAGGCTAATTCCTCGCCTTACGAGTAAGATTTCCGATAAGCGCTATGGATTTCTCTTTCAGGCGCCAGGCACCGAACATGGATATGACGGCATGGCGCGAATGATGGCGCGGCTGATGGACTACTCTGAAGCGAATGCCCAGGTCAAAGTCATCGACTTTTCAGAGGTGCCAGCTGACATTCTCCCCATCATTGTAGGACTTGTGGCCCGCATCATTTACCAAGTGCAATTCTGGACCGACCGAGATCGACGCAAGCCAATGGCCTTCGTGTGCGATGAAGCGCATCTGTATCTGCCTAAGAAGGACGGGAAGAACCCAGTGGAGCAGAGGGCCATAGAGAATTTTGAGAAGATCGCGAAGGAGGGCCGCAAGTACGGTGTAGCTCTTCTGATTGTCAGCCAACGGCCCTCCGATGTGAGCCCCACGATTCTGAGCCAATGCAACAATGTCATAGCGCTCCGGCTCTCCAATGGCGATGATCAAGCGACAGTCAGGAAGCTTATGCCAGAGAGCCTCGAAGGGTTAATGGACACCCTCCCGATTCTGGACATAGGTGAGGCGCTGGTAGTAGGCGATGCGGTCCTATTGCCCAGCAGAATTCGAATCCATCCGCCGGACGAGAAACCGCTAAGTGCGACCATTGAATTCTGGGATGAATGGGCTAAGAAGCCTGACACCCCGGATCTTGCGAAGGCAGTGGAGAATATGCGCAGACAGAACCGAGCCTAAGGTACGAGGATCATCATGGTCAACCAGAAGACCAAACTCGAACTCACCTGGATCGGCAAGGAGAGCCGGCCAAAGCTGGAGCCACGCATTCTTATTGAAGACCCTGGCAAGTCGCATCACGCGCCGTTCCGTGCCGGGAAGAGCGATATCTTCGACAACCGGCTGATCTTCGGCGACAACCTCCTTGCCCTCAAGGCACTGGAGCAGGAGTTCGCGGGCAAGGTCAAGTGCGTCTACATTGACCCTCCGTTCAATACGGGGCAAGCCTTTGAACACTATGATGACGGGCTGGAACACAGTACGTGGCTATCAATGATGGCCGAACGTATTGAAATAATCCGCCAATTGCTGTCACCTGAAGGCGTTCTCTTCGTTCATCTCGATCAAGAGGAAAATCACTACCTCAAGGTCATGCTTGATGAGATCTTTAATCGTCCCAACTTTCTGGGCCAAGTCGCATACGAGCGGTCTGGTGTGTCAGGCATTGGACAAGGTGGTGGTTTCTTGGTGAATACCCATGAGTACATCCTATGCTATGCAAAGGACCGAGATCGCTTTCAGGTTGCCGAGAATCGAGGAGCTGTGCCGATTGAAGTGAAGGACATGAAGCGGTACAACCGCATCCTGTTGTCAGCCGGGAAGCGAACTGAAGTAGCCAGATTTGTTGCGCCGTCCACAGGACAACCAGTCGTAATATTTCGCCATATCGGCGAGAAGATTGGCACAATCTCGCTCCGTAAGGCAGATGAACGATACAAAGAGATTCTCGCGGAATATCTCGAGCACTTTGCCCTGATCTTCCGCAATACGAGCATCCAGGATGAGAACGAGTTCCAGAATCGCATCTTGTCCTATTGCGGGGATGGTCTCTACTCTGCGGACTACCTTGTTTCCCGAGGCAAGAAGGAGGGAAGGCAGATAACCGCCTATTACTTGGGAGGACAGGTATTCGCATGGCTTGCCGACACTGCGGAGGTCCGGGGTGACATTGTCGTCAAGACCAACAAGCTCTCGGATTTTTGGACGCACGGGGAACTTCCAAAGGCTGACTTGGCAAACGAAGGGGGTGTGGAGTTTCGCAGAGGCAAGAAGCCCGAGAATCTACTCAAGAGGTTGTTGGGGTTGGCTACGGCTCAGGGTGACTTGGTGCTGGACTCCTTCGCCGGTTCCGGCACCACCGGCGCGGTGGCGCACAAGATGGGCCGCCGCTGGATCATGGTCGAGCTTGGCGAACACTGCCACACGCACATCATTCCGCGCCTGAAGAAGGTGATCGATGGCGAGGACAAGGGCGGCATCACCGAGGCCGTCGGCTGGAAGGGCGGCGGCGGGTTCCGCTATTTCCGTCTCGCGCCGTCGCTCCTCCAGAAAGACGAGTTCGGCAACTGGGTCATCAGCAAGGAATACAACCCATCCATGCTGGCCGAGGCCATGTGCAAGCTGGAAGGGTTTACCTACGCCCCCAGCGACACGGCCTACTGGCAGCAGGGGCATTCCACCGAGACCGATTTCATCTTTGTGACCACGCAGACCCTCACCCGAGAGCAGTTGCAGAAACTCTCCGACGAGGTCGGCGAAGGCCGTTCGCTTCTTGTCATGTGCGGCGCGTTTCGCGTTAGGAACCTCGACGAGTTTCCCAACCTGACGGTGAAGAAGATCCCGAAGGCCGTTCTGGCCCGCTGTGAATGGGGGCATGACGACTACAGCCTGGAGATCAGGAACCTGCCCATGAAGGCGCCGGAAGAAGAGATCATCCTGGAGCCCACGGCCACCGGCAAGAGCCCGCGTTCCAAGGTGGAACGACGGGCCGGCGTTCAGCAACCCTTGCTCTTCGATCCGTCCGCCGGGAAGGGAGGCGCGAAATGAACCCGCACATCAGCGCCATCGCCAATCGCCTGAGCCTCCGGAAACCCCAGCGTGATTCGCTGGAGATCCTCGCCCGGCTCTGCGACATCGTGTCGCTGGAAAAGAGCACCGACGTTGCCCAAGCGCTCAAGGCGGTTCAGGCCGAGTACGCCACGGTCACCGACTTCGAGCGCGATTTCCCCTCGCTCTGCTTTGCCTTGGCGACCGGCGTGGGTAAGACGAGGCTCATGGGCGCGTTCATCGCCTACCTGTTTAAGGCCGAGGGCATTCGGCATTTCTTCGTGCTCGCGCCGAACCTGACCATCTACAAGAAGCTCATCGCCGACTTTACGCCAAATACGCCCAAGTACGTCTTCCAGGGGCTCTCCGAATTCGCCGTGGAGCCCCCGGAAATCATCACCGGCGACAACTATGAGAGCGGCCGCGGCGTCCGCAAGAGGGACCTCTTCGGCGAATCGGCCGTGCACGTCAACATCTTCAATATCTCGAAGATTACGAGTATCGAAACGCCCAAGGGAGCCGAGAAGACCACCATCCCCCGATTCCGGCGGCTCCAGGAGTACATCGGGGAGAGTTACTTCGAGTACTTGTCGAAGCTCGACGACCTTGTGCTGCTGATGGACGAGTCGCACCGTTACCGGGCGTCGGCGGGCATGAGAGCGATCAGCGAATTGAAGCCCATTCTCGGCCTTGAACTGACCGCCACGCCCCATGTCGAGCGCGGCGGCGCTACGCAGGGGTTCCAGAACGTCATCTATGCGTATCCGCTGTCGAGTGCCATGACGGACGGGTTCGTCAAGGAACCAGCCGTGGCGACTCGCGAGAACTTCGATCCCAGGAACTACGACGCGGCCGGTCTGGAGCGGCTGAAGCTGGAAGACGGCATTCGCATCCACGAAAGCACCAAGGTCGAGTTGGAGGTCTATGCCCGCGAGAACGGCAAACCCATAGTCAAGCCGTTCATGCTGGTCATCGCCCGGGACACCGATCATGCAAACGCGCTTGCGAAAGTCATTGAGGCCGAGGCGTTTTTCGAGGGGCGCTACAAGGGCAAGGTTATCCAGGTCCACTCGAAGCAGACCGGTGAAGAGCGAGACGAGACCGTCGAGCAGCTCATCAACGTGGAGAGGCCGGACAACCCGACGGAGATCGTCATCCATGTCAACATGCTCAAGGAGGGTTGGGACGTCACCAACCTCTACACCATTGTCCCGCTCCGGGCGGCAAGCTCGCAGACACTGGTGGAGCAGTCCATTGGCCGCGGGTTGCGGTTGCCATATGGAAAGCGGACGGGCGCAGGCGCGGTGGACCGGCTGACCATCGTGTCGCACGACAAGTTCCAGGAGATCGTGGATTACGCCAACAGTCCCGATTCCGTAATCCGGGGCGGACTGAAGGTTGTCTACATCAACGACGAACGCTCCAAGGTCGTGATCGCCCAGCCGGAGATCGTGCAACGCATTCAGCCGGCGCTGATCGCTGCGGATGGCAGAGGCGGATACAAGGTCGAGCATCCGACATTGGCGTTCGAGGACCCCGGGGAGCAAGAAGCCGCCAAGGCAACGCTTGAAGTCATTCGTCGCGAGTTCGAGCGCCTGCCTTGTTCCGCCGATCTCGCCAAGCCGGACATCCAGAAGCAGATCGTTGAGAAGGTGAAGGAGATCATCACGCCGGCGCAGCAGGACCTGGAAGGCGTCTCCGGGCCGGTGAACCTGGCCGAGGTGGTAGCCAAGACCATCACCCTGCGTAACGAACTGTCCATCGATATTCCCCGTATCACGATCCAACCTGTGGGTGGCGTGACGCGCGGATTCCGGGAGTTCGCTCTCGACATGTCCAGCATCCGATTGCAGCCGGTGGACAACGAGATCCTCATCCAGGAGCTGCACCGCCGGGAACAGGTCCGGCTCATGAGCGGAACCGGCATTGTCCCGGAGGAGAAGCTCGAAGGCTATCTCGTGCGCGGGCTGATCGACTTCAACGACATCTGCTATGACGACCACGCCGCGCTGCTTTACAGACTGGCCGGGCAGGTCGTGGTTCACCTGCGTTCTTATCTCAAGAGCGAAGACGAAGTGCTGAACGTGCTTCAGTATCACCAGCAGGCATTGGTGAATCTGATCCATGCCCAGATGCAGGAGCACTACGAAGAGAAGGCTGCGGCCTACAGGGCGCACGTCAGCAAGGGTTTCACGACGCTCCAACCTAACAACTACACGGCGGCCGCGGGCCAGGACGAGCGGGACTTCCGCGTCCCGGTCTCCGACAAGCAGGATATCCGCAAGATGCTGTTTGCCGGCTTCGGGAAGTGTCTCTACCGCGTTCAGAAGTTCGATTCGGATTCGGAACGACGGTTCGCTGTGGTTCTGGAGAACGACAAGGAAGTCCTCAAGTGGTTCAAGCCCGCCAAGGGGGTCTTTCAGATTCACTACACCGGCGAGGCACCCTACGAGCCGGACTTCGTGGCCGAAACCAGGAAGGCTAATTTCCTTTGCGAGCCCAAGGCCGCCAACGAGATGACGGCGGAAGATGTTCTGGCCAAGGCGAGAGCGGCGGCGGAATGGTGCGCCCATGCTACGGCCCATGAGAAGCAACATGGTGGCAAGCCGTGGACCTACCTGCTCATTCCGCACGACGCGATTGCGGACAACAAGACGGTGCAGGGGCTGGCGGCAACCTACACGTATCGCGGCGAGCACAGCAGCAAGCGGTGATTCAAGACTAGTTTGATGCGGGAGGGGTGAATAATGCCTGTGATTTCGATGTTCTACGGGATCATCGTGATGATGTTCTTCGTAGACAACAAGCGGCACAAGAAGCCACACATCCACGTGAAATATCAGCAACACGAGGCTATCCTCGGGCTTCCTGCCGGTCGCTTGCTCGAAGGATCCCTGCCGCCCGCCAAGATGAAACTCGTCCAGGCATGGATGGAGATCCACCGCGACGAGCTGATGGCGGACTGGCTGCTGGCCTCGAAGGGCGAGCAGGTGTTCAAGATTGATCCTCTGAGGTGAATCGTGAATCCAAGAGTTAGAAGGGTCAAACCGGAAGATGACTATCGCTTGCGCATCACATTCACCAATGGTGAGGTGCGCGTCTTCGACGTTTCACCGTATCTCAAGACAGGCGTCTTCCGGGAACTTCTCGACCCCGCCGTATTCCGGTCCGTGCGTCCCGCGTTTGGGACAATTCAATGGGGCGGCGGACAGGACTTCTGCCCGGACACACTCTACGAGGGAAGCGTGCCACTCGGGAACGAGCAGGCCGATGCCGCCCGTGAAAAGCCGTCGACGTATCGGATTTCTAGAAAGAAGAAGTGAAGCGATAAGATCTCTCCCCATTTTGCGCAGGCGTGCAGTACAATCTGCATCTCAATCAACCGGGGGAATGTGATCGCCACATGTTCGAGCGCCTGAGCGAGAAGCTCGAGACCGTCTTCAAGAAGCTGCGCGGCCACGGGGCCATCTCCCCGGAGCTGCTCAAGGCCACCCTGCGCGAGATCCGCCTCGCGCTGCTCGAGGCCGACGTCAACTACAAGGTGGCCAAGGAGCTGGAGCGGCGCGTCGAGGAGCGCGCCGCGGGCGCCGAGGTCGCCGCGAGCCTCACGCCGGCGCAGCAGGTGATCAAGATCGTCCGCGAGGAGCTGACGGCCATCCTCGGCGGCACCTGGACGCCGATCCAGTTCGCGCCGCCGCCCGCGGTGACGCCGATCATGCTCGTCGGCCTGCAGGGCAGCGGCAAGACGACGTCCGCCGCCAAGCTCGCGCTGCGGCTGACGAAGGAGGGCAAGCGCCCGCTGCTGATCGCCGCCGACGTCTACCGGCCCGCGGCGCAGGACCAGCTGCGCACGCTCGGCGAGCAGATCCAGGTGCCGGTCTTCGCGGAGCGCGGCCCCTCGCCGGTCGAGCTGGCGCGCACGGGGGTGACCCACGCGAAGCACCACGCCCTGCACGTCGCGATCATCGACACCGCGGGGCGCCTCCAGGTCGACGAGCCGCTGATGGCCGAGCTGCGCGCGATCAAGGCGGCGGTGAACCCCACGGAGGTCCTCTTCGTCGCCGACGCCATGACCGGCCAGGAGGCCGTGAACATCGCGACCGGCTTCCACACGGAGGTCGGCCTCACCGGCGTCATCCTCACCAAGCTCGACGGCGACGCCCGCGGCGGCGCCGCACTCTCGATCCGCCAGGCGCTCGGCGTACCGCTGAAGTTCGTCGGCGTGGGCGAGCGCCCGGAGCAGTTCGAGCCGTTCCACCCCGACCGGATGGCCCAGCGGATCCTCGGGATGGGGGACGTGCTGACGCTCATCGAGCGCGCCGGCGAGACCGTCGACGCCGAGCAGGCGAAGGAGCTCGGGCGCAAGCTGCGCAAGAAGGGGGAGTTCGACCTCGAGGACTTCCGCCAGCAGCTCCAGCAGGTGCGCAAGATGGGGAGCCTCGCCTCGATCCTCAAGATGCTCCCCGGGGCGAACAAGCTCAAGCTCGACGACGCCGAGCTGGACGAGAAGCAGCTCGTGCAGGTGGACGCGATCATCTCCTCGATGACGCCGCTGGAGCGGCGCAAGCCCCAGATCATCGCCGCGAGCCGGCGCCAGCGCATCGCGAAGGGCAGCGGGACGAGCGTCACCGACGTCAACCGGCTGCTCAAGCAGTTCACGCAGGCGCAGCGCATGATGAAGCAGGTCTCGAAGATGGGCGCGGCGGGCAGGGGCGGGAAGGGGCGGCCCCGGCTTCCCTGGGGGTGAGCGCGGCGGGGGCCCTGCACATTTTGCGGCCGTTGTGCTAGATTCGAGCTTCAAACACGAAGGAGGATGGCCAACGTGGGAGTCTGCATCAGACTGAAGCGACTGGGGGCGAAGCACAAGCCCTATTACCGGGTCGTGGTTTCCGACAGCCAGCGCGCGACGCAGGGACAGGCGCTCGAGAGCCTCGGGAGCTACGACCCGCTCGTGAAGGAAAAGGCGCTGCGCGTGGACGCGGCCCGCGTGGCCGATCTGCTGCGCGCCGGCGCGTACCTCTCGCCGTCCGTGGCGCGGCTCTTCAAGCGGGCGGCGGACCAGCCGAAGGCCTGAGGCGCGGCGCCTCCCGCCGCCGAGCGACCACCACCAGGGAGACTTGAAGCCGATGAAAGAGCTCGTCGAACAGATCGCCAAGGCGCTCGTCACCCTCCCCGACCAGGTGTCCGTCACCGTGACCGAATCCGAGAGCGAGCGGTCCGCGCTGTATGAGCTGCGGGTCGCGCCTGCCGATCTCGGGCGTGTCATCGGCAAGGAAGGTCGGACGGTCAACGCCATCCGCACGATCCTGAACGCGGCCGCCACCCGCGAGAACCGCCGGGTGGTCCTGGACATCCGCGAGTAGCGGGCCGCCGCCGCGGCGGCGGGACCGCAAAGAGCCGGGGCGCCCGGATCCGGGGCGCGCCCGGCTTTTCCATTGGAGGGGCATCCACCCGTGGGCACGGACACGGCCGGCCGGGGCGACCTCGTCACGGTCGGCCTCATCGCGACGGTGCACGGCATCCGCGGGGAACTCGCCGTCGTCCCCGAGACCGACGACCCCGCGCGCCTGGCCGCGGGCGGCGTCGTCCTGCTGGAGACGCCGCGCGGCGAGATCTCCGAGCGGCGGATCCTCGGCGCCCGCGCGCACAAGGACCGCCTCCTCGTCCAGCTCGAGGGCGTCGCCGACCGCAGCGCGGCCGAGGCGCTGCGCGGCGGGCGCCTCTGCGTGCGCGAGGCCGACCTCCCCGCGCTTCCCGACGGACAGGTCTGGCGACACGAGCTGCCCGGGATGGCGGTGGCGACGGAGGAGGGCGAGCATCTCGGGGAGGTGCGCGAGCTGCTCGATACCGGCGGCGGCAACCTGGTGCTCGCCGTGCGCGGCGGCCGCGGCGAGCTGCTGCTGCCGTTTGCGGAGGTCGTCGTGCGGCGCGTCGACCGCGGCGCCCGCCGGATCACCGTCCGCCTCATCGATGGCCTGCTGCCTACTGATTGACACGACGGACGCGGCAACGGGCGGGATCCATGGCACGAGCTTCAGCGGAGGGGTGGCGCGAAGGGGAGGTCCTCCGCCGCGCGGACCGAAGGGAGCACGGTGGAGGTCCGCAGCGACAGGACCCCGGAGCGCACCTCGTTGCAGGGCCGGGTCATGCGCATTGACGTCGTGACGATCTTCCCCGAGTTCTTTTCGTCGCCGCTGGAAGAGAGCATCATCCGGCGCGGCCGCGAGCGCGGCCTGCTCGACATCCGCGTCCACGACCTGCGCGGCTGGACGGCCGACCGCCACAAGGTGACCGACGACGCCCCGTACGGCGGCGGCGTCGGCATGGTCATGAAGCCGGAGCCGATCTTCGCGGCGGTCGAGGCCATCCGGGCGGAGAGCCCGGACGCGGCGACGGTGCTGCTCTCGCCGCAGGGACGGGTCTGGAACCAGGCGCTCGTGCGCGAGTTCGGCGCCCGCCCGGCGCTCATCCTGCTCTGCGGGCGCTACGAGGGCGTCGACGAGCGTGTGCGCGAGGCGCTCGTCGACGAGGAGGTCTCGATCGGCGACTTCGTGCTCGCCGGCGGCGAGACCGCGGCGATGGTGCTGATCGAGACGCTCGCCCGGCAGGTGCCCGGCGTCGTCGGCCAGGCGGAGTCGGTCGCGCAGGACTCCTTCTTCGCCGGCCTGCTCGACCACCCGCACTACACGCGCCCGGCCGAGTTCCGCGGGCGCGCCGTGCCGCCGGTGCTGCTCTCCGGCGACCACGCGGCGATCGCGCGCTGGCGGCGGCGCGAGGCGCTGCGCCACACCCTGCGCAAGCGGCCGGACCTGCTGGCGGACGCCCCGCTCACGCCGGAGGACCTGCGGGTGCTCGCCGAGCTGAGGGCCGAGGATGACGAGCTCGCCTGAGCGCCCGCGCATCGCGCTGGCGCTCGTGCACCACCCCGTGCTGCGCGATCGCGCCGGCACCGTCGGCTCGACGTCGGCGACGCCGCTCAACGTCCACGACCTCGCGCGGGCCGCGCGGACGTACGGGGTCTGGCCGTTCTACGTCGTGACGCCGCTGGCCTCGCAGCAGGCGCTCATCGGGCGCATCCTGCGGCACTACCTCGAGGGCTACGGCGGGGAGGCGAACCCGACGCGCGCCGAGGCGCTGCGGGACGTCGTCCTCACCGGCTCGATCAACGAGGCGCTCGACGACCTCTGCCGGCGCGCCGGCGCCTACCCGCTCGCCGCCGGGACCGCGGCGCGCGCCAACCCGCGGAGCGTGGACTATCCCCAGTTCGCGGCGCGCGTCGCCGCGTCCAAGCGCCCGTGGATCCTGCTCTTCGGCACGGGATGGGGCCTCGCGCCGGAGGCGGCGGCGCAGTGCGACGTCTTCCTGCCGCCGCTGCGGGGCCCGGGGGCGTTCAACCACCTGCCGGTGCGCTCGGCCGTGGCGATCATACTTGACCGTCTGTTCGGGAAGTGACATAATCCGCCCTCCCGATACGGTTGAGAAGACTACAGGAGAGGGTCATGGACATCATCCGCGAGCTCGACAAGAACACCCAGCGCGAGGACATCCCGCCGTTCCGCCCCGGGGACACCGTCAAGGTCCACACGAAGGTCGTCGAGGGCGACAAGGAGCGCATCCAGGTCTTCGAGGGCGTCGTGATGCGCATGCGCAGCGCCGGCGCGGGCAGCTCGTTCACGGTGCGCAAGATCTCCTACGGGACCGGCGTCGAGCGCATCTTCCCGCTGCACTCGCCGATGCTCAGCCGCATCGAGATCGTCAAGTCGCGGCCGGTGCGGCGGGCGAAGCTCTACTTTACCCGCAAGCTCGTCGGCAAGGCCGCCACCAAGTTCTGACGGCCTCATAAAGGGCCCATCAGCGCCCGGCCTTGTCTGCATGAGCGGCCGGGCACCTTCGCGGGCGCTTCCAAGGGGGCTTCGCCCCCTATGGCGCGGCTCCCGCCGCTGTTACCCCCGCCGTCGTGCGTCCTTGGTGTCTCAGTCTTGCAGGTGAGGCCGTCACTTGCCTTCTCAAAAGATTGACCGTCGGAAGAAGGTCGATCTCTGGGCGCTCGAGCGCTCGCTGCGGGCGCGCGGCGTCCGGCACCCGGCCGGCGTCGACGAGGTCGGGCGCGGGCCTCTGGCGGGCCCCGTCGTGGCCGCCGCCGTCATCTTCAAGGCCGGCTTCCGCCACCGGGGGATCCGCGATTCGAAGCAGTTGACCCCCGCGCAGCGCGAGGACCTCGTCCCCGAGATCACCGGCGCCGCGGTCGCCTGGGCCCTCGGCGAGTCCTCCCCCGAGGAGATCGACGCGGTGAACATCCTGCAGGCGACGTTTCGCGCGATGGAGCGCGCGCTGGCGGCGCTGGCGGTCGCGCCGGACTACCTGCTCGTGGATGGGGCGCACCTGCCCACCGTGCTGCTGCCCGGCGAGGGCGTCGTCGACGGCGACGGCCGGGTCGCCTGCATCGCCGCGGCCTCGATCATCGCGAAGGTCCACCGCGACCGGCTCATGGTCGAGCACGCGGCGCGCTGGCCGGCCTACGGCTTCGAGAACCACAAGGGCTACGGCACCGCGGAGCACCTGGCCGCGCTGGCGCAGCACGGTCCCTGCCCGATCCACCGCAGGACATTCCGCGGAGTACTTCCCGCGCACTCCTGAGCGTCGGGCATGCCCGTGCCCGCGGGGGCGGGGCGGTGCCAGGCGGCCGCGACGTTACGCGCTCGACCTGGGCTTGTCCGGCCCTCCACTCGAAACCTGTAACTCGCCCCTGCGGGGCTCAGACAACAGGTTTCGCCCCTGACGGGGCCGCTCCGGTCCGGCCGCCCAGGTTCCCTCGCGCTCCACCATGCGTCCGCCCGTCACCGCCCCGCCCCCGCTCTGGTCCAATCCGACTTGCCGATCGCATTCTTGATCGGCAGGCTGCCGAGAAGGGTCCAGATGCAAGGCGCACGACGATCCGGCGACTGAGGCGGGCTGGTGCCCGCCGCAGGGAGGCGGGAGGAGAGCAACGCCGCAGATGGGCCCTTATCGGCGGCCGGCCCAGGGCTCCGGCCCGGGGGCGCCTGTGAACGGTCATAACGCGCCGGCCGCTTGCTGTGCCGGCGGAGTGTGGCCGGCGCATTGACAGTCGAGCAGCCGCTGAATGCTTTCGCGCATTGATGGCATCAGGGCGAGACGGAAGTGAACAGGCGCCTCCGGGCCGGGGCCCGACCTCAGCCTGTCCAAGTCAAGAACTCCAGCGACAGGACCCCGGAGCGGGCCCGCAGACGGTCAGAGTTCGACCCGGGTCACCACCCCGTGCAGCTTGTTCGGCGGCAGATCGTAGAACTGCACGAGATTCGGCGTGAGCTTCTTGATGCCCGAGAACACGTGCCAGACCAGGTTCGTCGTGTGGATCTCCTCGACGCCGTAGAAGATCGTCTTCTCGGTGATCCCCGCCTCCTTGATCACCTCCTCGACGTCGACGCGCTCCATGTAGCCGGCCTGGATCTCGAACGAGCGCAGCCCATCGGCGAGCTGCTCCTTGAAGAAGCCGGTGACGCCGTAGGGGTCCACGCGCCGGACGATCGACACGATGATGTTGTCCTCGTAGATGATGTTGTTCTTGAACATCGTGTGGACGATGTACGGCGGGACCGCCGCGGCGTCCTTCGCGAAGAACAGCGCCGTCCCGGAGATCTTGTTCAGGCCGCGGTAGAGCTGCTCGTAGGAGAGCAGGAAGACGTCCAGCGGCAGCGGCCGCAGCTGCCGGTAGAGCTTCTTCTGCCCCTCCCGGTAGACGAGGATCACGGTCAGCGGCACGGCGGCGATCACGAGCGACCAGAACCCGCCGTGGGGGATCTTCGTGGTGTTCGACATCAGGTAGACCAGGTCGATGACCGTGACGAGCGCCGCCACCGCCGCCTTGGTCTCCTGGCCGCGGCGCAGGAAGATCCAGGTCATCATGACGCCGGTGATGCTCATCGTGCCCGTGACCGCCAGGCCGTAGGCCGCCGCCAGCTCCTTGGACTCCTTGAAGATGACCATGATGAAGAGCACCGCCACGAGCAGGAACCAGTTGGCCGCGCCGATGTAGATCTGCGACTGGCGCTCGTACGAGGTGTAGCTGACGCGGAACATCGGCATGATCCGCGTCGTGATGCCCTGGTAGATGATCGAGAACATGCCGCTGATCATCGCCTGCGAGGCGATCACGGTCGCGATCACGCTCAGCAGGAGGAAGGGGATGTACAGCGGCCGGGCCTGGTCGAAGACCATCTGGAAGAGCACGTTGGTCGCGTTGGGGTGGCGGATGACGTAGGAGCCCTGCCCGAGGTAGTTGACCACCAGCGCCGCGAAGACGAAGTACCAGGCGTGGATGATGTGCTCGCGCTGCAGGTGCCCCATGTCCGCGTACAGCGCCTCGCCGCCGGTGGCGCAGAGGATGACCTCGGAGAGCACGAAGAAGCCGGCCAGCTTGCTCTCGGCGAGGAAGCGCAGCGCGTTGAGCGGGTTGAGCGCCCCGATCACCGAGGGCAACTCGAGGATCGAGACCAGGCCGAACCCCGCGAGCGCGCAGAACCAGATGATCATCAGCGGTCCGAAGGCCCCGGCGACCTTCTCCGTCCCCTTGCGCTGGACGGCGAAGAGCGCGATCGCGATGGTCCCGGCGATGAGGATCAGCACCTTCGGCGCCAGGCCCTCCAGGCCGGGGATGAGCAGCAGGCCCTCGACCGCCGAGAGGATCGAGATCGCCGGCGTGATCACCCCGTCGCCGATGATCAGCGAGATGCCGATGTACGTGAGGAAGGTGACGAACGCCGTCTGGCGCCCGCCCCTGAGCAGGGGCACGAGGATCTCGCTGAGCACGATCGTGCCGCCCTCGCCGCGCACGCTCAGGCTCATCGCGAGCCAGGCGTACTCCACCGTGACCAGCAGGATGAGCGTCCAGACGATCAGCGAGAGCACCCCGAGGATGTGCGCCTCGGTCGGGACCGTGAGCGCGACGACGACGGTCAGCGTGTAGATCGGGCTGGTGCCGATGTCCCCGAAGACCAGCCCGAGCGAGCGCAGCACGCCCGTGCCCCACCCCGTGCGCTGCGTCATGGGCCCCCGCCTCCCCCCGTCACCACTCGCGGAAGACGAAGACCACCGCGAGCACCATGCAACCGAACCCGGCGACGTAGTTCCACCGCAGCCTCTCGCCCAGGAAGGTCACCGAGAACACCGAGAAGACGACGAGCGTGATGACCTCCTGCATGGTCTTGAGCTGCGCCGTCGTGTACTGGGCCGCCCCGAGGCGGTTGGCCGGGACCTGGAAGCAGTACTCGAAGAAGGCGATGCCCCAGCTGGCGAGGATCGCCAGCCACAGCGGCGCCGAGCGGTGGTTCTTGAGGTGCCCGTACCAGGCGAACGTCATGAACACGTTCGATATCGACAGCAGGAGGACGGTCTTCATGGGTGCGCAAGTGTATGGCAGTCCGGGGTCGCCCGCAAGCGGGTGGGCACCCGGACCCGCGCGCACGCGCGGGGCGCAGGCGCGGTTTGCAATTTCGAGGTGAGGGGGTACACTTCGAAGGTTTGTGCGCGCTGGCACGCGCCGACCGGGAGGAGGCGAGGGAATGTTCCGCTCGAGGCTGGCCGGGGTGCTGGTGGCACTGCTCGCCGCCGGCGGCTGCGGCGAGGCGAAGATCGGCATCCCGGCGGGCTTCCCCGCCGACGTGCCCCTGCCCGAGCGCGCGGCCCTGCGCTCGGCGCGCGACCTCGGCAAACGGGGCCTCAATGTCGTCTTCGAGACCGGCGAGGCCGTCCGCCCGCTGTCCGACCGGCTCGGCGGCCGCCTGCGGGCGGCGGGGTGGTCTCCGATGTCCGAGGCCGTTCTGGAGGCTTCGGTCTTCTCGAGCTGGCGCAAGGGCGAGCGCACGGTCGCGCTCGGCGTCAGCGCCGCCGCCGGCGTCACCGTCGTCGGCATCTCCGTGGTCGAGCGGCCCTACAGCGAGTGGGAGGAGAAGGGGTGAGGAGCGCCCGCTGGCGCACGCTGGCGCTGGTGGCGGCGGTGCTGTGGAGCGCGGCCGCGGGCGTGGCGCAGGAACCGCCTCCCGCCGCCGCGCCTTCCGCCGCCGCGCCGGC
>DATDCY010000273.1 GCA_036524115.1 bacterium
ACCCGGCGGCGGCGGGCGAGCTGCGGCGCGAGCTGGCGGGCACCGGCATCGAGGTCGGGGCCGGGCAGGAGGGGCTCGTGCGCGCGGCGGTGCACCCCGAGGCGCAGATCGTGCTGTCGGCCATCGTGGGCGCGGCCGGCATCCTGCCCACGTGGGAGGCGGCGCGCGCCGGCAGGACGATCGCCCTTGCGAACAAGGAGTCGCTCGTCGCGGCCGGCGCCGCGATCACGGGGGCGGTGCGTGCCTCCGGCGGGACGATCCTCCCCGTGGACAGCGAGCACAGCGCGCTCTTCCAGCTGCTGCGCGACCGCGAACCGTCCGAGGTCCGGAACATCATCCTCACCGCCTCCGGCGGGCCGTTCTTCCGGCGTGCCGGGGACCTTGCCGCGGTGGCCCCGGAGGATGCGCTGCGCCACCCGAGCTGGAGCATGGGCGCGAAGGTCACGATCGACTCGGCGACGCTGATGAACAAGGGCCTGGAGGTCATCGAGGCGCACTGGCTCTTCGGGGTGCCGCTCGAGCGCATCGCCGTCGTCGTGCACCCCCAGAGCATCGTGCACGGCGCGGTCGAGCTCTGCGACGGCGCGTTGCTGGCGCACCTGTCGCCGCCGGACATGCGCATCCCGATCGCCGCCGCGCTGCACCACCCCGAGCGCGTGGCGTTGCCGTGGAAGCGCCTGGATCTCGCCGCGCTCGGGCGGCTGGAGTTCCACGAGCCGGACCACGGCCGGTTCCCCGCGCTGCGGCTGGCCTACGACGCCTTCGCCCGCGGCGGGACGGCGCCGGCGGTGCTCAACGCGGCGAACGAGGTCGCGGTCGAGGCCTTCCTCGCGCGGCGCCTCGGCTTCACGGCCATCCCGGCGCTGGTCGCCGCGGTGCTCGAGCGCCAGCCGGCCGGGCCGGCGCAGCCCGGCATCCCGGAGGTGCTCGCCGCGGACGCCGCGGCGCGCGCGGCGGCGCGCGCGGTCCTGGACGATTTCGAACCCCCACGGAGGACATAGATGACCGGATTCATCACCGCGATCCTGGTGCTCTCGGCGCTCGTGCTGGTGCACGAACTCGGGCACTTCATCGCCGCGCGCCGCCTCGGCGTCGGGGTGCTCAAGTTCTCCATCGGCTTCGGCCCGCGCGTCTGGAGCGTCAAGCGCGGGCAGACCGAGTACGCGATCTCGGCGTTCCCCCTCGGCGGCTTCGTGAAGATGGTCGGGGACAGCGAGGAGGAGAGGGCCCCCGCCGAGGGCGCGGACGCGGCGCCGTCGGAGCCGCCGCCCGATCCGGCGACGTCGTTCGAGCACAAGTCGGTGTGGGCGCGCATGCTCATCGTGGGCGCCGGCCCGATCTCGAACATCGTGTTCGCGATTGCGGTCTTCTGGGTCGTGTTCATGGCCGGGGTGCCGACGCTGCTGACGGAGATCGGCACCGTGCAGCCGAACTACCCCGCCGCCGACGCCGGGCTGCGGCCCGGCGACGTGATCGCGGCGATCGACGGCCGGCCGGTGGGGACCTGGGACGAGCTGACGGAGGTCGTGCACGCGAGCGCCGGCAGGGCCCGCGAGTTCACCGTGCGGCGCGGCTCCGAGACGCTGGCGCTGTCCATCACGCCGCGCCCCTCGCCCTCGGCGACGGTCTTCGGCGAGGCGACGACGGTCGGGCTCATCGGGATCACACCGGCCGAGCGCTTCGTGACGCGCCGCTTCGGGCCGGTGGACGCGGCCTGGCAGAGCCTGCGGCGCACCGGCGAGATCATGGAGCTGACGATCGTGGGGATCGTCAAGATCTTCCAGCGCGTCGTGCCCGCGAAGACCATCGGCGGACCGATCATGATCGTGCAGATGGCGAAGCAGCAGGCGCAGCTTGGGGTGATGAACCTGGTGTTCTTCAGCGCGTTCCTCTCGATCTCGCTCGGCCTCTTCAACCTCTTCCCGATCCCCGTGCTCGACGGGGGCCAGATCTGGTTCCTGCTGGCCGAGGCCGTCCGCGGCAAGCCGCTGAGCCGGCGCACGCGGGAGATCACGCAGCAGATCGGCCTCGCGCTGCTGGTGCTGCTGATGCTCTTCGCCTTCTACAACGACATCAGCCGGAACATCACGGGGGACAAGGGCTTCTGATGCGCGGAGCGGCGGCTGCGCCAGTGGGCCGGACGGTCGCGGTGCGCGTCGGCGCCCTGACCGTCGGCGGCGGCGCGCCGGTGAGCGTGCAGTCCATGACCAAGACCGACACGCGCGACGTCGGCGCGACGGTCCGCCAGCTGCGCGCCCTCGAGCGCGCCGGGTGCCAGATCGGCCGCGTCGCCGTGCCGGACCGCGGCGCCCTCGAGGCGTTTGCCCGCATCCGCGGGAAGGTCTCGCTGCCGCTTGTCGCGGACATCCACTTCGACCACCGGCTCGCGATCGCGTGCATCGCCGCCGGCGCGGACAAGGTGCGGATCAACCCGGGGAACATCGGCGGCACCGCGCGGATGCAGGAGGTGGCCCTGCGGGCGCAGGAGCGCGGCTGCGCGATCCGCGTCGGCGTCAACGCCGGCTCGCTCGAGCGCGAGATCGCGGCGAAGCACGGCGGCGCCACGCCGGCTGCGCTCGTCGAGAGCGCGCAGCGGGCGGTCCGGGACCTGGAGGCCGTCGGCTTCACCGCGATCGTCGTCTCGCTCAAGGCCTCCAGCGTGCCGCACACGATCGCCGCGTACCGCCTCGCCGCCCGCGCCCTGCGCTACCCGTTGCACCTCGGCGTCACGGAGGCCGGCTTCGGGCTGGCCGGGATCGTCAAGTCCTCCGTGGGGATGGGGACGCTGCTGGCCGACGGGATCGGCGACACGCTGCGGGTCTCGCTCACCGACTCGCCGCTCGTGGAGGTGCGCGTCGGGCGCGAGATCCTCGCCTCCCTGGGGCTGCGCCGCGAGGGCGTGGAGATCGTCTCCTGTCCGACCTGCGGCCGCTGCGGCGTGGACCTGCGGCGCACCGCGCGCGCCGTGGCGCGGGCGCTGGCCGACGTCGCGGAACCGCTGACGGTGGCGGTGATGGGCTGCCCGGTGAACGGCCCGGGCGAGGCGAAGGCGGCGGACGTCGGGCTGGCGGGAGGGCGCGGCAAGGCGGTGATCTTCGCGCGCGGGCAGGTGTTGAAAACCGTGCCGGAATCGCGCATGATCGCGGCATTGACCGGGGCGGTGCGGGAGGAGGCCGCGCGGCGCAGGCGGGCCCGCGGGCGGGGGTAGGCGCGACGATGGTGCTCAAGCGCAGGAGCGAGAGGCGGGCGACGGTCCGTCCCGAGAACGCCACCGTCCGGATCGTCACCTTCCGGGTCGGGCCGGAGCTCTACGGCCTCGAGATCTCCGGGGTGCGGGAGATCGACCGGATGCGCCCCGTGACGCGCGTCCCCCAGGCGCTCTCGTTCGTCGAGGGGGTCATCCATCTGCGCGGGGAGATCATCCCCGTGATCGACCTCGCGCGGCGCTTCGGCATCGGCGCGCTGGAGGCCGACAAGCGCACGCGGATCGTGATCGCGACGCTGCGCGGGCAGCACGTCGGGCTCATCGTCACCGCGGTCACGGAGGTGCTGCCGATCGCCGCCAGCGCCATCGGCGCGCCGCCGCAGCTGACCTTCGAGGCCGGCGCGCGCTACATCTCGGGCATGGCCCGCGTCAAGGAGGAGCTGATCAGCATCCTCGACCTCGACCGGCTGCTCTCCACCGAGGAATTCGCCCAGCTGCAGCAGCAGTCATTGGTTTAGCGCGGGTCAATCAGGAGGCCCTGATCCGCCCTGGCTGCGGTGCGGTCCTTGCCGCCGCGAGCCTGCGAGTGGCGGTGGTGCGGTGTGCACCAGCACACCTCCGCGCGCCCATCCCCGCTGCCTTGCCATGACCGATCATGACGCTCCTGCTTGACTCGCGCTGTCGATGTGTGTTGGACGCCATGGCGAATTCTTCAAAAATCACGCGACTCGTGCATAATGCGTCGGAATGGACGGTGCAGAGCATCCTTGATCGATAGAAGAGAGGGAACACCATGCGATTGACCCAGTACCTGGTCCCCACGCTGCGCGAAGACCCCGCGGAAGCCGAGGTCGTCTCGCACCGGCTGATGCTGCGCGCCGGCATGATCCGCAAGACGGCGGCGGGCGTGTACTCCTTCCTGCCGCTGGGCCTGCGCGCGCTGCGGCGCGTCGAGGCCATCGTGCGCGGCGAGATGGACCGCGCCGGCGCGCTCGAGGTGCTGCTGCCGGCGCTCTCGCCGGCGGAGCTCTGGCGCGAGACGGGCCGCTGGGACGTCTACGGCCGGGAGCTGATGCGCCTTCGCGACCGGCACGACCGCGACTTCTGTCTCGGGCCGACGCACGAGGAGGTCATCACCGACCTCGTGCGCCGCGAGGTGCGCTCGTGGCGGCAGCTGCCGGTGAACCTCTACCAGATCCAGACCAAGTTCCGGGACGAGATCCGGCCGCGCTTCGGCCTGATGCGCGGGCGCGAGTTCGGAATGAAGGACGCCTACAGCTTCGACCGCGACGAGGCGGGCGCCGAGGAGAGCTACCGCGCGATGTTCTGCGCCTACCAGCGGATCTTCGAGCGCTGCGGCCTGCGCTTCAAGGCGGTCGAGGCCGACTCCGGGCAGATCGGCGGCTCGTTCTCGCACGAGTTCATGGTGCTGGCGGACACGGGCGAGGACGCCGTGGTCTCCTGCACCGCCTGCGGCTACGCCGCGAACCTCGAGAAGGCGCAGGTCGCCCAGCCGGCGCGCACCGAAGATGTCGACGCGGGGCGGTTGCCCGCGCGCGTGGCGACGCCCGGGATGCGCACGGTCGAGGAGGTCACGGCGTTCCTCGGCGTCGACGCGCAGCGCCTTGTCAAGACGCTGCTCTTCGACGCGGGCGGCGAGATCGTGGCCGTGCTCGTGCGCGGTGACCACCAGGTGAACGAGACCAAGCTCAAGAACCATCTCGGCGGACGCGAGGCGGTGCCGGCGACGCCGGCCCAGGTGGAGAAGGCCACGGGCGCGCCGGTCGGCTTCGCGGGGCCCGTGGGCCTCGCGGGCGTGCCGGTCTTCGCCGACCGGCACGTCGAGGCGATGGCGCACTTCGTCGTCGGCGCCAATGCCGCCGACACGCACCTGAAGGACGTCTGCCACGGGCGCGACTTCGCCGTGGCCGCGTTCGCGGACCTCAAGAGCGCGGAGCCGGGCGACCCCTGCGCCAAGTGCGGCAAGCCGCTGGAGATCGTCCGCGGCATCGAGGTCGGGCACGTCTTCAAGCTCGGGACGAAGTACACCCGGGCGATGCAGGCCGTCTACCTCGACGAGCAGGGGAAGGAGCAGGAGATCGTCATGGGCTGCTACGGGATCGGCACCGGCCGCACCGTCGCGGCCTCGGTCGAGCAGAACCACGACGCCGACGGGATCATCTGGCCGGTGCCGCTGGCGCCGTTCCCCGTGCACCTGGTGACGATGAGCGAGACCGACGCGGCGGTGCGCGCGGCGGCGGAGGCGCTCAGCGCCGACCTCGAGAAGCGCGGCATCGAGGTCCTCTGGGACGACCGTGACGAACGGCCGGGCGTGAAGTTCAAGGACGCCGACCTGCTCGGCATGCCGCTGCGCGTCGTGCTCGGCGGCAAGTCGCTCGCGAAGGGCGTCGGCGAGCTGCGCGTGCGCCGCACCGGCGAGAAGTCGGAGGCGCCGCTGGCGGAGCTGGCGGCGACGGTCGAGCGGCTGCTCGGGACGCTGGTGTAGGGCGACGTCGCGGCGGAGCGTGGGGATGCACTTCACGGTTCACTTTCGCGGCGACGACACCTGGGAGGAGGACTACAGCTACGGGCTGGTCTTCAACCCGAACCCGCGCTGGGTGAAGGGCGCCGCCGTGGTCCTGAGCATGGAGTCGAAGACGGGATACCGGCAGGGGAGCGTCAAGGCGCTGCTCAAGGCCGAGAAGCTCACCCGGAAGTTGACGAAACCGAGGAGCGCGACGATCCTCGTCCACGAGGTCGGGCTCGGGACGCCGCGCGACTACCAGAACCTGATCAGCGACCTCGAGGCGTCGGGCTTCGAGACCAGGATCTTCGAGTAGGACAGGGGGCAGGGACGGCGGGGACGGGGCGGCGCCGATCGGCCGCTGAGCTGCGCGCTCGCCCTGGGCCTGTCCGGCCCTGCGCTCGAAACGCATAACTGGCCCCTGCGGGGACGCTCCAATCCAGACGCTGCGGTGCCCGAGCGCTCGACCATGCGCCCGCCCGTCGCCGCCCCGTCCCCGCCTGGCATGTTCCCGGCACACAGGTTCGGCTGGGGAAGTCGTTTGAATGTTGTTGGATGACAATTGACCGGCGGA
Source organism: bacterium (assembly GCA_036524115.1). NCBI lineage: Bacteria > bacterium. The sequence continues at coordinate 6,304 of DATDCY010000273.1, forward strand.
GGGGTGGCGCGAAGCGGGGGACCCCCGGCGGCGCGCAGCGGAGCGAGCACCGACGGGGGTGCGCAGCGACAGGACCCCGCAGCCTGCACGGGTCCGTCAGTTGCTGTTCTAGACGGCGTACTTCGCGACGAGGTCCCCCACCTGCGAGGTGCTCTTCCCCATCTTCCCGGCGCTGAGCGACTTCAGGTCCTTCGCGACGACCCTCATCACCGCCTTCTCGATGCGCGCCGCGGCCTTCTCCTCGCCGAGCGTCTCGAGCATCATCTGACCGGCGCAGATCGCCGCCAGCGGGTTGATGATGTTCTGGCCGGTGTACTTCGGCGCCGAGCCGCCGATCGGTTCGAACATCGACACGCCCTCGGGGTTGATGTTGCCGCCGGCGGCGATCCCCATGCCGCCCTGCGTGATCGCGCCGAGGTCCGTGATGATGTCGCCGAACATGTTGCCGGTGACGATGACGTCGAACCACTCCGGGTTCTTGACCATCCACATGCACGTCGCGTCGACGTGATAGTACTCCCGCTTGATCTTCGGGTACTTCGCGGCGCCCATCTCGTGGAACGCGCGCTCCCAGAGATCGTAGAGGAAGGTCAGCACGTTCGTCTTGCCGCAGAGCGCCAGCGTGTTCTTCTTCCTGCGCTTCTTCGTCAGCTCGAACGCGAACTTCAGGCAGCGGTCGACCTGGTGGCGCGTGTAGACGGCGGTCTGCGTCGCGACCTCGTGCGGCGTGCCCTTCATCATCACGCCGCCGGAGCCGGTGTAGGCGTCGCCGGAGTTCTCGCGCACGACGACGTAGTCGATGTCCGCGGGCCCCTTGTCCTTGAGCGGCGTCTCGACGCCGGGGAAGAGCTTGATCGGCCGCAGGTTGATGTACTGGTCGAGCCCGAAGCGCAGCTCGAGCAGGATGCCCTTCTCGAGGATGCCGGGCTTCACGTCGGGGTGGCCGATGGCGCCGAGGAAGATCGCGTCGTGCTTCTTCATCTCCGCGACCGCGTTGGCGGGGAGCACCTCGCCGGTGCGCAGGTAGCGGTCGCCGCCCCAGTCGTAGTCGACCAGTTCGAGCTTGAAGCCCTCGACGGCCGCCACGGCCTTGAGCACCTTGACGCCCTCGCGCACCACCTCGGGCCCGGTCCCGTCGCCGCCGAGCACCGCGATCTTGTACTTCTTCGCCATTCCCGCCTCCCTGGGTGAATCCCGTTGAAAATGCCCGGGATTGTACCGGCGCGGCCCGGCTTTGACAAGGACGGTGACCTGCGTGCGATCGTGTAGAATCCGTCCAGGCTCCGACGGCGCGGTCTACCCGCGGACTGCGCGAGGCGCGGGGTCGGAGGCCGGCTGCCGCCACCATGCCAGGGCCACGATCTGCGAGGGAGAAGATGCAGTGAAGCGACGTACTGTCGCGCTCGTGCTCTCATTCCTGGCGCTGCATCCGCGGATCGCCTTCGCCTGGGAGGACGCGCCCCGCGATGGCCGGCACACCGTGGAGGAGGCGGCCGGCGCGCTTCGCCAGACGATGGATGAAGCGGTGCGCTCGCAGGGCTGCGTGGGCGTGTCGCGAAGCGGCAGGGGATCCTTGAACGCCGGTCTGTACGGGACGGTGGGTTTCGGCACCGGTTTCGGCGAAGTGTCGGCCGTTGGCGACCTGGGCCGGGCGGAGACGTACTTCGACTGGCAGGCGCTTCACTTTGTCGAGGCGGGCCTGCAGGCCGAGACGCTGCGCATGGGGCTCGGGTGGACGGGCTGGGACGGCGGCGACACGGCGGCCGGCATGAACCAGGTGGATTGTCTCGTAACGTGGTTCCCGCTGTTGCCGCACGGCTTCTACATCAAGGCGGGCCTTGGCCTTGGGCTGGTCGATGTGCCTGCCGAGCGAGGAGGCGGTTCGTACGGCGGTTTCAGCGGTCGCGTCGGCCTGGGGTGGGAGTTCCCGCTCTCGGAGCAGCTGTGCGCGGGCGTGGAGACGGGCGCCGTCGGGGTTACCTTCGACCCCAGCGGCGCCGACCGGGGCCGCACGGAGGAGCTCAGCGCGACGCTCCTCGCCGTGACACTGAGCTTCGTTCCGTGACGGCTGCGACGACCGCGGCGCTTGGGGCGCCGCGACGCGGGAGGGGACGATGCCCAGGCTGCTGAGCGACGTCGCGCTGTGCCTCGGCGCGGCGCTCGGGGTGGTGCTGCTCTTCCGCCGGCTCAACCTCCCGAGCGTCGCCGGCTTCCTGCTCGCCGGCATGCTCATCGGGCCGAGCGGGCTCGGGCTCATTCACCACTCGGGCGAGGTCCAGGACGTTTCCGAACTGGGCATCGCCCTGCTGCTGTTCGCGATCGGACTCGACATCTCCCTGCGCCGGATCGTCGACTACGGCCGCTTCTTCCTCGGCGCGGGCGCGGCGCAGCTCGGGCTGACCGCGGTGGCGGGGGCGCTCTTCCTCGCGGCGCGGGGGACGCCCTGGGGCGGCGCGGCGCTGCTCGGCTTCGCGGGGGCGCTGAGCAGCACCGCCATCGTCCTCAAGATCCTCGCCGGTCGCGGCGAGATGGCCACGCCGCACGGGCAGCTGGCGCTCGGGGTGCTGATCTTCCAGGACCTCGCGGTGATACCGGCGATGGCGCTGCTGGCGGTCTTCGCGGCCGGCGGCGCGGCCAGCCCCCTCGCCGCCGCGGCCGCCGTCGCCAAGGCCCTCGCCGGCATGGCGGCGCTGCTCCTCGCCGGGCGGTACCTCGCGCCGCGGCTCTTCGCGTACGCGACGCGCTCGCAGTCGCGCGAGGTCTTCAGCCTGCTCGTGGTCTTCCTGCTGCTCGGGACGGCGTGGCTCGCCTCGCGCTTCGGGCTGTCCCTGGCGATGGGGGCCTTCCTCGCCGGCCTGATCCTCGCGGAGTCGGACTACGGCCCGCAGGCGCTCGCCGAGATCGTGCCGATCAAGGAGACCTTCAGCGGCCTGTTCTTCACCTCGCTCGGCATGCTCCTCGACCTGCGCTTCGTCGTGGCGGAGGCCTGGTCGCTCGCCGGGCTGGCCGTGCTCGCCGTCGCCGGCAAGGCCCTGCTCGCCTCGCTCGCCTGCCGGCTCGTGTACCCTTCCTGGCGGATCTCGTTCACCGCGGGGCTCACGCTGGCGCAGGTCGGGGAGTTCGCGCTCGTGATCGCCGCGGCCGCCCTGCCGCTGGGGCTCGTCTCGGGACGGGACCACCAGGTGCTGCTCGCGGTGACCGCGCTGACGATGCTGGTCTCGCCGTTCCTGATCTCCTCGGCGCACACGCTCGCGCTGCGCCTGACCCGGCGGCTCGGCGAGGCGTCGGCCCCGCCGCCGGCGGACGCGCTCCACGAGAGCTGCGCGCTGCGCGAGCACGTGGTCATCGTCGGCTACGGGCTCAACGGGGCGAATCTCGCGCGCGTCCTCACGGCGACCTCGATCCCCTACCTCGTCCTCGACCTGAACCCCGTGCTCGTGGAGGAGGGGCGGCGCGCCGGGCACGACGTGCGCTACGGCGACGGGACGCTCGCCGAGGTGCTGCGCGCGGTCGCGCTCGACCGCGCGCGGGTGCTCGTGGTCGCCATCTCCGACCCGCTGGCGACGCGCCAGGTGGTGACCGTGGCCCGCGCGGTGAACCCTGCCATCCACCTGGTCGTGCGCACGCGGTTTCTGCGCGAGATTTCGGAGCTGACCCGCCTGGGTGCCGACGAGGTCATCGCCGAGGAATTCGAGACATCGGTCGAGATCTTCACCCGTGTCCTGCGCGAGCTGCTCGTGCCGCGCAACGTGATCGCGATCCAGGTCGACCTCGTGCGCCGCGAGGGCTACGGCATGCTGCGCGGCCTGCGCATGCCCTCGCGCCTGCAGGATCAGCTGGCGCACATCCTCGCCGCCAGCGCGGTCGACAACGTCCAGCTCCTGGAGGGGTCGCCGGCCCTCGGCAGGACGCTCGCGGAGCTGCGGCTGCGCGAGGAAACGGGCGTCAGCGTCGTCGCCGTGATCCGCCAGGGGAAGGCCCAGACGAACCCGCCGCCGGACTGGCGCTTCGCCCTCGGCGACATCCTGGTGGTCATGGGGGCCCACCGCGAGGTCGACGCCGCCGACCGGCTGCTCTCGCCTGAGGGCCGCCCATAAGAGCCCGTCAGCGCCCGGCACTGGCTCACGCCGTGCGAGAGTGGGCCTGGCGGGCGCTTCCAAGGGGGCTCCGCCCCCTATGGCGCGGCTGCCGCCGCTGTACCCCTGGACGGCGCCCGCCTCACATACGCCTTCTGATGGCTCCGGTTGTGTCGGCAGAGCTGGGCTTGGGAAGGTGACGGGCTTCAAAGAACGCGACAGATCAGCCCCTTGAGGTACTCCGACTCCGGGAAGCTCAGGAGCACCGGGTGGTCCGGCGGCTGCGAGAGCACCTCCAGGACCTGGACCTCGCGGCCCGCGTCCTGCGCCGCCCAGCGGACGATCTCGCGGAAGAAGGCCGGCTCTATCCCGCCCGAGCAGGAGAAGGTCGCGAGGATTCCCTCGGGGGCGAGGAGCTTCATGCCCAGCAGGTTGACGTCCTTGTAGGCCCGCGCCGCCTTCTGGGCCTGGGCCCGGGTCGGCGCCAGGCGCGGCGGGTCGAGGACGACGAGATCGAATCCGCGGCCGGCGTCGCGCAGGCGGCGCAGTTCCTCGAAGGCGTTGCCGCGGCGAACCTCGGTCGGCACGCCGTCCAGGCCGTTCAGCCCGAGATGACGGGCGGCGAGGTCGAGCGCCTCCTGCGAGGAGTCCACGAGCGTCAGCGACGTGGCGCCCGCGCGCGCCGCGTGGACCGAGAACGCGCCGGTGTAGCAGAAGGCGTCGAGGACGCGCCGGCCGCGCGCCCAAGCCGCGACGGCGGGACGGTTGAGCCGCTGGTCCACGTAGAAGCCGGTCTTCTGGCCGGCGGCGAGGTTCGCGACGAAGCGCAGGCCGGCCTCGGCGATCTCGACCGGCGCGCCCGCACCACCCGCCTCGCCGTCGGGCGGGGGCCCGAGGCCCTCGAGCGCCCGATGCTCGGGATCCGAGCGGTCGAGCACCGCCGCGGGCGCGAGCAGCTCCCGCAGGGCCGCGAGCGTCTCCGCGCGCATCCGCTCGGCCCCCGGCGTGTGCACCTGCACCGCGAGGCGGTCGGCGTAGCGGTCGACGACGAGCCCCGGGAGGCGGTCGGCCTCGGAGAAGACCAGCCGGCAGGCGCCCGCGGGCTCGGCGAGCAGATCGCGGCGGCGGGCGACGGCCTCACGCAGGCGATCGCGCCACCAGAAGCCGTCGACGCCGACGTCCTCGCGCGCCTCGACGACGCGGACACGGATGCGCGAGCCGGGGCTGTAGAAGCCGCGGGCGACGAAGGCGCCGCCGGCGTCCTCGACGCGGACGACGTCCCCGGGCGCAGGGTCGCCGGCGACCCTGCCCACCGCGCCGGAGAAGATCCAGGGGTGTCCCGCGCGCGCGGCCTTCTCGCGTCCCGGCAGGAGGCGGACCGTCCCTTCGCCCGCGCCGTCCACGCCGCGCCCTACACCCCGAAGAAGGCGCGGACGCGCTCGAGCAGGTCGCCGTGCTCCCGGGCGCGCGCGGCCGCGGCCTCTTCGCTCTCGCGGATGCTCTCGGCGAGGCGGCTGCGGCGCGCCGTCACGATCCGCGTCATCTCCTCGAGCACGCGGGGGTTTGCCGCCGCGATGTGGCGGAAGTCCTCGCGACCGACGGCTACGACCTCGGCCCCCTCGAGCACGACGACGGTCGCGGTGCGCGGGTCACCCGTCAGCAGGGACATCTCCCCGAAGAAGCTGCCCGGGCCGAGCGTGGAGACCACGGTCTCCTGGCCGGCGCTGGCGACGCGCACCTCGACGCGGCCGCGCGTGACCAGGAAGAGCGAGTCGCCGCGGTCACCCTGGCGGATGACGGTCTCGCCCGCGCCGAAGAGCTGGGGGCGCAGCCGGGCGGCCAGGGCCAGGCGCTCGTCGTCGCTGAGCGCCTCGAAGATGTCGACGCACCGCAGCGCCGCCGCCGTCCGGCGGGAGGCCTCCTCGGCCGGGGCGCACGGCGGCTCGCGCCGGAGCACGCGCGCCGGGAAACCGTGCTCGATGCCGTCGCGGTTGAGGCGGTACCAGACGCGGGCGGCGATCTCGCCCCGCAGGTCGTTGATGCGCCGGTAGTCGTCGAGCCAGTAGCGGACGCGGTAGAGGACCGCGGACTCCCCGAACTCCCAGACCAGCGCCTGCGCGGGCGGCGCTTCGAGCACGCCGGGGACGCCGCGCATGGCGTCGGTCAGCGCGGCCAGCACCTCGCCGGGCGGGTGGCGGTAGGCCACGTGCACGTCGAGGAAGGCGCGGTGCGCCGGGGTCGGGCGCGAGTAGTTGGTGAGGGGCGAGCGCGTCACGAGCGAGTTCGGGAACGTCATCTCGTCGCCGTCGAGCGAGACGATGCGCACGGTCCGCCAGCCGACCTGGCTGACGCGCCCGTCGCTCTCGCCGACGCGCACCCAGTCGTCGATCGCCAGCGGGGCCTCCATCTGCAGCGCCAACCCCGCGAAGAAGCTGCCGAGCGTGTCCTGGAGGGCGAGGCCGAGGACGACGGAGATCATCGCGCTCGTGGCCAGCAGCGACGCCAGGTTCACGCCGAGTGTCCCGCGCAGGAGGAGGAAGAACGCCGTCAGCGCCAGGGCCAGCGTCGCGAAGTCGCGCAGGATGCGGGGCGGGGGCGAGCGCCGGAGCCAGGCGACGAGCACCAGGTCGAGGAGGAGGAACTGCACGAACTCGAGGAGGCCGACCAGGGCGAGGATCCGTCCGGCGACCAGCAGGCCGGGGCCGGCCGCGTCCCGGGCGCCCGGGGGGAGCAGCGAGGCGCAGGCGGCGACGAGGGAGGCCAGCAGCAGGAAGAACAGCGTGCGGCGCAGCGAAGCCTGCCAGCGGAGCCGGCTGCCGAGGGCGACGCCCGCGGCAAGGACGGCCGCCGCCGCCAGCGCCGCTGACAGGGGCAGCTCGGCGGCGGACGCGCCGGCGGTTGCTGCGAGCACGGTCTCCCCCCCCTTCGCGGGCGTCCGCGGTGCGCGGGCGCGCTGCGTGTACGGTATGGGAGGCCGGCGGCGGGGTCAAGTGCGGGCGCCGCCGGCGCATTCCTTGACAGGCCCGGGGCGTCCCCCTACATTCGCCACACGGGCCTAGTCCTGGGCCGGAGGTGTCTCAATGGCGTTCGGGATAGTCGGCGCAGGCCGGATGGGGATGCAGATTGCGAGGCGGGTTGCCGCCGCGGGAGTGCCCGTGGTGGGCTTCGACCCCGCGCCACACGCCGCGGCATCGCTGCGGCAGGGCGGCATCGAGGCCGTCGCCAGCCTCGCTGATTTGGCGGCG
>DATDCY010000274.1 GCA_036524115.1 bacterium
GCCCGAGCGCGAGGCGCAGCGTGCGGGCCAGCCGGCCCGGCGGGCGTGGCGACACCGGCTCCGCGGCGGCGCGGTCAGCGTCCGCCATAGAGCAACGCGAGCTTCTCCCGAACGTCCGCGAGCTGCCGCCGTCCCCAGGCGAAGTAGGCGGCGCGGAAGCGCTCGTACTCCCCGTCGTCCTCCGGCTCGCCGGGACGGCGCCGCGCCTCGCGCGCCAGCAGCGCCTCGTAGCGGCGCTCGAACGCCAGCAGGTTGTACTCCACGTCCGTGAAGCGCGCGTCCGCGAGCAGCTCGCCCACCCGCCGGCTCTCGGTGCCGAAGAGGTCCGTCAGCGTGAAAAAGGTTAGCTCCGTGTCGTACACCGCGTTGCGCTGATGCACCGGGATCACCCGGAAGAGGGTGCCGTGCCCGACCGGCAGCCACCCCTCGCGCAGCACCAGGCGCCGCAGTGCCAGCCGCTCCCAGACGGCGAGGGGGTCCTCGATCTCCAGCCCGGCCAGGAGCGCCGCGTCCGAGAACTGGTCGACGGGGATCGCGAGGTTGAAGAACTGCAGCGCCATGAAGGCGCGCACCGACTGGCGCTCCCAGAGGCCGGCGGCCGCGAGCGCGTTGTGCAGGACGTGGGCGCAGTTGTCGGAGATGCCGCTCCAGCGGTACTCGCGGCCGCGGCCGGCGTAGGCGTCGTTGAGCCCGTTGAGGTAGGCGACCGTGCGCGCGAGGGCGGCCTCCGGCACGGGGAAGCGGACGCAGTACGCCGACCTCCCGTACGCCAGCGCGAAGTCCGTGCCGAGGAAGTTGTCGATCGCCGTCCGCTCGCCGACCGTGCCCCCCCCGGGGGCGGCGGGCGCGGGATCCACGTGCGTCTCGACCCCCGCGAAGACGCCCTGCTCGGTGGCGCGGCGCACCGCGGCCTCCAGGTGCTGGCGGTCGAGCAGCTCGTAGCGCCCGACGTCGCCATAGAAGAACAGCCGCTCGCCCGGGACGGCCACCCAGTTGACGTTCTTCAGCACCCGGTCGACGGAGACGCCGGTGCCGGACTCGGGCCCCGCGGGGTCGGCCGCGGCCGGATCGCAGAGCCGCAGGCGCGGGTAGGGGGCGGCCGGGTCGCGACAGACGCCCTTGAGGAAGAGCACCGCGTGTCCCGCGGGCCCGCCGGCGCCGGCGAACCGCGGGCGGATCCGGCTCGTCGCGCAGACCTCGATCGAGCGCTGGTAGAGCCGGTCATAGGCGGGCTCGGGACGCGTCGCGCGCACGACCGCGTCGCGCGAGGTGACGCAGCCGCCCAGCACGATGAGCGGCAGCGCGGCCGCGCAGCCCCGCAGCAGGGCCCGGGGCGCGGTCGGGAATCGGAATCTGACCATGGCGCTGCTGTATTATACTGCCCGCCGTCGAAGGAGGTGGCCCCATGCAGGTCGACCCGAAGTACGTGCTGGAGCGCTTCCGCGGGATGAGCCGCGAGGAACTGCTGGAGGAGACGGCCCTGCGCGCCGACGAGTACGTCCCCGAGGTCTGCCGGATGCTCGAGGACGAGGCCCGCGCGCGGGGCATCACGCCCGAGCAGATCGAGGCCTGCCGTCGCGGCGCCGGCGCGCCCGCGCCCGAGCCGGAGGCGACGATCGACTTCCCCGCGCTCATCACCTCGGCGATGGACAGGCAGGACCTGCGCGAGTTCGTCGAGGCACTGCGCGGCGAGGGGATCCCGGCCGTGGTGCGCGAGGTCGACACCCGCGCCTTCCACGGCTCCGGGTGCGCCATCGGCCGCTGGGGGCTCTTCGTCCCCGGGCCGCACGCGTCGGCGGCCGCGCGCCGGATCGAGGGGCTCGTGCCCGCCGGCGAGCCGGGGGGCGCGGCCGGCTGCGGGGGCT
>DATDCY010000275.1 GCA_036524115.1 bacterium
GGCGGGAGGGCGGCTCCGGACGGCGCCGCCGCGGAGGCGGCGGGCGGTCTCACGGGCAGACGCGCCGACGCCGGCTCCGCATCGGCGGGAGCCGGCCACGCCTCGCGCAGCACACCGAGCGCGGCGCCCGTCCGCAGCGACCGCACGTCGATCGCCACGAGGGGACGACTTCCGGGTTCCACCGTCGTGAGGAGCAGCAGGTCCGCACCGGCAGCCGCGCCCAGCTTGCGAAGGGTTTCCGCGTCGGCCGCCACCGCCTGCGGCGTCGCCCCCAGCCCCGCGAGCGAGGGGGCCCAGGCCGGCTCGTCCACCAGGGTGAACCTGCCCGACTCCCCGACGCGGCCGAGCAGCGCGAGAGCGAGCGGTCCGGCCTCCACGCCCGGGGCGGAACCGGAGATCGCGAGCAGCGCCCGCAGCCGCCGCGCCGACATCCGGACGCGGTCGCCGGCGGCGACGGCCGCCGAGCCGGCCGCCTCGACCTTCCCGCGGGACCAGGTGTCGCGGACCTCGGTCAACCGCAGGTAGCCGAGGTCCGTCTCGAAGGTCCCCAGGACCTGCTTCGTCACGGGATGCACCATCTCGGCGCCGGGGCGATAGAGCTGCAACTCCATCCCGGGGCGCATGAGATCCTTCTCGGCCAGGTCGACGAAGACCTCGCCCCCGCCGGCGGAGACAACGTACCCCTGGGCCGGCGGGAACATCGCGACGAGGCCCTGCGCCAGGGCGAGGGCCGTCCGCTGATAGGGATCGGTGACGCCCGACGGGGCGGGCGCCGCCAGGGCGCCGGGGCCGGCCGCGGCGACGACGACGAGCGCCACGAGAGAACCGCTGACCATGCAGCGCAACGCACGCATTCTTGAATCCCCCTTGCACCGCGCAGGGCTAGCGCGGCAGCCGGATGTCGTACTGCTTGATCTTCTTGGCGAGCGTGTTGCGGTTGAGCCCGAGGAAGTCGGCGGCCTCGGTCTGGACGAAGTCCGTCTTCTCGAGCGCCGCGCGGATCACGATCTTCTCCACCTCGGCCATCAGCCGCTCGTGGATGTCGCTGCGCCGCGTCCAGTGGCCGGTGCGCTCGACGGCGCGGATCCAGCCCGCGACGTGTTCCTCGAGCGCGTTGCCGAGACTGACGGTGCTCTTGCCGGAGCCCTGTTTCTTCGCTGTCATGCCGAGACGATCGCGCCGTGTCCTCTTTGGTGCGCATCTGACTCCACGGGAAAGTCGTTGTCAAGTGCGGCGCGCGCGCTTATCCTCGCCGCCATGGCCATGCCCACGCTCCGCCAGCACGGCGAGCCGCCCGCGTGCCCGTTCTGCGGCGCCGCGCTGCCGCGCCCGAGGAAGCGCGCGGACACGCTGTCGTTGCTGCCCGGCGGGCGCTGCGCGTGCGGCGCCACCTTCGTGGTGGATCCCACGGGGCGCAACGGCGGGGACGCGCTGCTCGAGGCGCTGGCCGACGCCTGCGGCGGCGACCGGGCGCGCAGCAACTTCCTCGTGCCGGGGCGTGACTACCAGGACTTCATCGAGAACTACGACACACAGCTGCACCGCTGGATCAAGGGCGTCCGCGGCTACCGGCGCGGCATGGCCCGGCTCTACCTCGTCAAGCTCCTCCCCGCCCCTTCAGGAGAACAGTCAGGATCGACACGGCCGCCGGCGTGACGCCCTCGACGCGCGCGGCCTGCCCGAGGGAGGCCGGCCGCACCGCGGCGAGCTTCTCGCGCACCTCGTGCGAGAGCCCGGGGACCGAGGCGTAGTCGAATCCCGTCGGGATCCGCCGCCGCTCCTGCTCGCGAAAGCGCGCCACCTCCGCCGCGGCGCGGCCGATGTAGCCCTCGTAGCGCGCCTGCACCGCAGCCTGGAAGACCACGTCCTCCGGAAGCTGCGGAACCTCGCCGTGCAACGCGCACAGCCCGCGCCACTCGATCCCCGGCCGGCGCAGGAGCGTCCAGAGCGTCGCGGGCTCCGCGATGGGCGCGGTGCCGAGCGCGGCGAGACCGGCGTTCACCGCCCCGGACGGCGCGAGCCGCGCCTCGCGCAGGCGGCGGATCTCGGCCTCGATCGCGTCGCGCCGCGTGCAGAAGCGCGCCCAGGCGTCGTCGCCGACGAGGCCCAGCTCGCGCCCGCGGGCCCGCAGGCGCAGGTCGGCGTTGTCCTCGCGCAGGAGCAGGCGCCACTCCGCGCGCGAGGTGAACATCCGGTAGGGCTCGCGCGTGCCGCGGGTGACCAGGTCGTCGACGAGGACCGCCAGGTACGCCTCCGAGCGATCCGGCAGGAACGGCGGGCGGCCCTGCACCTGGCAGGCGGCGTTGACCCCCGCCCAGATTCCCTGCGCCGCCGCCTCCTCGTAGCCCGACGAGCCATTGACCTGGCCGGCGAGGAAGAGACCGCCCACGGCCTTCGTCTCGAGCGTCGCGGCGAGCTGGGTCGGTTGCACGAAGTCGTACTCGACGGCGTAGGAGGGACGCATGATCTCCGCGTGCTCCAGGCCGGGGACGCTGCGCACGAGCTCCTGCTGCAGCTCCAGCGGCAGGCAGGTGCCGAGCCCCTTGGCATAGACCTCCTCGGTGTCGCGCCCCTCCGGCTCGATGAGCACCTGGTGGCGCTCCTTGTGGGCGAAGCGCATGACCTTGTCCTCGAGCGAGGGGCAGTAGCGCGCGCCGACACCGGTGATCGCGCCCGCGTACAGCGGCGAGCGCGCGATGTTCCCGCGCAGCAGCCGGTGCGTGGCCGCCGTCGTCCACGTCAGGTGGCAGGGCAGCTGCGCCGGCGCGAAGGCGTCCGGGTCGGCGTCGAAGGAGAAGGGCCGGGGCCGCTCGTCCCCCCGCTGCTCCTCCATGCCCGAGAGATCGAGGCTCGCGCGGCGCAGGCGCGGCGGGGTGCCGGTCTTGAGGCGGCCGACCTCGAAGCCGAGGTCCCGGAGTTGCAGCGCCAGCTCCGTGGCGGACTCCTCCCCCGCGCGCCCCGCGCCGGTACGCCACTCGCCGATGTGCACGACGCCGTCGAGGAACGTGCCGGCCGCGAGCACGACGGCCCGCGCGCGCAGGCAAAGCCCCCCCGCCAGCTCGACGCCGGCCACGCGGACGCCCGGGCCGCCGGGCCGCCCCTCGAGCAGCAGCCGCTCGACCCGTCCCTGGCGCAGGTGCAGCCCCGGCTGCCCCTCGAGGAGGCGCTTCATCGCCAGCCGGTAGGCCTGCCGGTCGTTCTGCATGCGCGTGCCGCGCACAGCGTCGCCGCGCGAGGCGTTGAGGGTCTTCGCGTGGATGCAGGTGGCGTCCGCGAGTTTCCCCATGGCGCCGCCGAGCGCGTCGATCTCGCGCACGAGCTGTCCCTTGCCGAGGCCGCCGACGGACGGGTTGCAGGCCATGAGCGCCATGGTGTCGAGGCTCAGGTTCAGGAGCAGCGTCTCGCAGCCCATGCGGGAGGCCGCGAGCGCGGCCTCGCAGCCGGCGTGGCCGGCGCCGACGACGATGAGATCGAAGGAGCCCGCTTGACATTCCGGCATGCGCGGATCGTACCATCTGCCCATGTCCGTGCGCACCGACCATCCGGCGTTCTGGGATGACCGGAAGGACTATTACGATTTCAAGTCGTATCTGCGGAACGTCTTCGGCGCGCGCGTCGCCAAGCTGCCGATCGACGCGGGCTTCACCTGCCCGAACCGCGACGGGCGCAGCGGGACGGGCGGATGCATCTACTGCGACGGGCGAGGGTCCGCGCTGCGCCGGGCGGGGCCGCTGCCGTCGGTGACGGCCCAGCTCGCGGCGATGCGCGAGCGCTACCTGCGCCACGGCGCCGAGCGTTTCATCCCCTACTTCCAGACCTTCACCAACACCGACGCGCCGCCGGCGCGCCTGCGGGCGCTCTGGGACGAGGCGGTCGGCTTCTCGCCCGACGTCGTCGGCCTCGCAGTGGGCACGCGGCCCGACTGCGTGCCCGACGAGACGCTCGACCTGCTCGCCGGCTACCGGCGGCGGACGCGCGTGCACCTGGAGCTCGGTCTGCAGTCGGCGCACCCGGCCACCCTCGCCCGCATCGGCCGCGGCCACGCGCGCGAGCAGTTCGACGACGCCGTCCGCCGGGCCGCGGCGCGGGGCCTCGAGGTCGTCGCGCACGTGATCCTTGGTCTGCCTGGCGAGACGCCGGCGATGATGCGGGAGACCGCGCGCGCCCTGGCGACGCTGCCGATCGCGGGCGTGAAGATCCACGCGCTGCTGGTGCTCGAGGGGACGCCGCTGGCGGACCAGTGGCGGCGCGGCGCGGTGGCCCTGCCCGATCTGCCGGCGTACGCCGGCTGGGTCGCCGACTTCCTCGAGCTGCTGCCGCCCGCGGTGTTCGTCGAGCGCCTCACCGCGGACGGTTACCGCGACATCCTCCTGGCGCCCGACTGGAGCCGCGCCAAGCTCGCCGTGCTTCAAGCCATCGAGGCCGAGCTGGCGCGGCGCCGCTCCCGGCAGGGGGCACGCGCCGACCGGGCCGCAACCTCCCGCACGCCGCCGGTTTGACGCCGCGGCGCCGCTGGTGTATCTCGGGACCGTGATGACTCTCCGTCCCCTGCGCCTGGCGCCCGCGTCCGCAGTGCTGCTCCTGGCGCTCGCCGGGGCCGCCCGCGCCGGGGAGGCCGACGCGCTGATCGACCGCGTGCTCGAGGCACACGGCGGGAAGGCGGCCCTCGCGAAGGTCCGCTCCTATCGGATGGAGGGACGCATCACCTCCGTCATGCAGGGCACCGGCTCGTTCGTACGCACGTTCGCCCGGCCCGACCGCCTGCGGGTCGTCCTCGACTACCCGGGGCGGCCGGAGACGCGCATCCTCGACGGGGCCAGGGGCTGGCGCTCCGGCGGCGAAGGGCACCTTGCGCCCGAGCCGGTCGAGGGCTTCCTGCTCGGCTCGATGATCGTGCAGGCGGGCCGCGCGAATCTGCCCTGGCTGCTCGATGAGCGGCGCGCCGAGGCGAAGCTGCTGCCCCCCGAGCACGGCGGGGCGCTGCAGGGGATCGCGGTGCCGCTCGGCCCGGGCATGAAGGTGACGGCGTTCGTCGATCTGACCTCCGGGCGGATCGTCCGCTCGCAGGGCGATCTCGACGTGCCCGGGATGCAGACCGGCTTCGTGACGGAGTACTGGGACTACCGCAGCGTGGACGGGGTGCTGTTCCCGTTCCACGAGGGGAATTTCGCCTCCGGCCGCAACACGGGGGCGACGATGGTCTCGAAGATCACGGTCAATCCCCCGCTGACCGACGCCGACTTCCGTCCGTAGGCGTCGGCCGCTGATAAGGGGCCGTCTGCGGCGTTGCACTCCTCGCGCCTGCCTGCGGCGGGCACCAGCCCGCCTCGGCATCCGCCTCGTCGCCCGCCTTGCATCTGGACCCTTCTCGGCAGCCTGCCGATCATGAATGCGATCAGCAAGTCGGCTTTGGGCCAGAGCGGGGGCGGGGCGGTGACGGGCGGACGCATGGTGGAGCGCGAGGGAACCGCAGCGACCGGACTGGAGCGGCCCGAAGGGCGAAACCTGTTGTCTGAGCCCCGCAGGGGCGAGTTACAGGTTTCGAGCGGAAGGCCGGACGAGCTGCGGTCGAGCGCGTAACGAAGCGGCCGCACGGCGCCGCCCCGCCCCCGCGGGCCCATGCACAGCAGTGAGACGGAAGCGACCAGGCGCCCGCGCGCCGGGGCCCGACACGGAACCCTGCGCCGCGAACTCGTCAGCCCCGCAGATGCTCGGCGATCAGGCCCAGCAGGACGAGGCAGGCGGTGTCCGTGCGCAGCGCGCGCGGGCCCATGCCGACGACCGCGAACCCGTGCCGCTGCAGCAGATCCAGCTCGAAGGGCACCCAGCCGCCCTCGGGCCCGACCGCGAGCAGGACCCGCGCCGGCGCCCGCC
>DATDCY010000276.1 GCA_036524115.1 bacterium
CGGGCGCACGAGGGCCCGCCAGCGCAGGGCGCGAATCCCGAGGCTGCCCACGTGCATCAGCGTGAACGCGACGAAGGCGGGCACGCTCGTGCGGGCGACGGTGGCGGCGATCTCGCCGAAGCTGACGTTGCGCAGCGCGAGCCAGAGGAAGAAGGCGCCGACGGCGGCGCCCACGAGGAACCGCCGGGTCACCGGGCGACCTTGAAGTGCCGCTCGGCCCGCGCGACGTCGAGGCGGATCTGTCGCGCGAGGGACGCCGCGTCGGGGAACCGCAGCTCGTGCCGCAGCTGGCGCTCGAAGAAGACCCGGACGCGCCGCCCGTAGAGGTCGCCGGAGAAGCGCAGGACATGCACCTCGAGGCGCCGCTCGCCGGCCCCGAAGGTCGGCGAGGTGCCGAGGTTGACGATCGCCGGCAGCGCCGCGCCGCCGTCGATGGCCGCCCGCGCCAGGTACACCCCGTCCGGGGGGAGCAGCTTGCCGGGGAGGCGCAGGTTGGCCGTGGGCGCGCCGAGCGCACGGCCGCGGCGCACGCCGTGGTCGACCTCGCCCTCGACGCTGTAGGGGCGCCCGAGAAGGGCCGCGGCCAGCCGCATCTCGCCGGCCGCGACGACGCGGCGGATCCGCGTCGAGGAGACCGGCTCGCCGCCCACGGTGGCCTGCGGCACCGCGCGGAAGCCGAACCCCAGCTGCGGGCCCCAGCGGCGCAGCATCTCGGTGTCGCCGCCGCGGTTGCGGCCGAAGCGAAACGTCTCTCCCGCGAGGACCATGCGCGCGCCGAGCGCCCCGGCGAGAAAGTCGCGGGCGAACTCCCGGGCCGACAGCCGGGCGAACTCGGCGGTGAACTCGAGGTAGAGCAGGCAGTCGACGCCGGAGGCCGCGATCGCCGCCGTCTTCTCCTCGGTGGTCGTGAGCACCGGCGGCACCTGGTGCGGGCGCAGCAGGGCGTCGGGGTGGACGTCGAACGTCACCGCCATCGAGGGCGCCCCCGCCCGCTGCGCCAGCCGCCGCACGGCGGCGAGGAGCTTGGCGTGGCCGCGGTGGACGCCGTCGAACTTGCCAAGCGCGACAACGGGACGGGCGCACGCCTGCCCGAGGTCGCGCACGTCGCGGGCGACGATCAGCCGGCGGGCAGGGGTCTTCAGCATGGGGGGTGAGTATAGCATCCCGCCCGGCGGCGCTGCGGAGAAGGGCCCCTACCGCCCTGGGGCGGAAGAAACTCTCCCGATTGGCCGGCGCCTACGGTCTCGTGCAGTCCGGGCCCGTTGCGTCCCAGGTTCCCGTGAGGTAGTGCGCCCAGCCGCGGCAGCCGCCCCGGCAGGAGGCCTCGGCGGGACAGGCGGCGCAGCGTGCCGGCACCCGCTCGACCTCCGCGCGCAGCGCGGCCAGCTCGGCGCCGGCCCACGCGGCGCGTATGGCGCCCGACCCGACCCGGGCAAGCGGGACGGGGAGCGAGGCGCAGGGATGCAGGACGCCCGCCGGATCGATGTACGCGAGGGCGGCCCCGGCCTGGCAGCCGCCTTCCCCGGCCTCGCCCCGCGGCTGCACCCCGGCGGCACGCAGCCGCTCCCAGAGGCCGTAGTGGTGGATGCGCAGATCGAGGTCGGGCCGGCGGCGCAACGCCGCGACGATCGCGTCGGCGACGACGCCGAGTTCCCGCGCGGTCGGCGCCGCCCCCTGCGCGCGCAGCAACTCGCCGAAGAGAGGCAGGTTCGGGAGCGAGACCGCCGTGGCGCCCGCGCCCGCGGCACGCTCGATCCCGGCGGCAACCGCCGCGGCGTTCGCCGCCGTGAGGTGGAAGCGGACCGCGGGCCACGCCGCCGGCACCGCCGGGAGGCCGCAGTCGCCCACCGGCGTCGCGTCGACCCAGACCTCCTCCGCGCCGAGGTCCGCGCACAGGTCCACGCCGGCCAGCGCCTCGGCCCCGCGCGGGTCAAGCACGACCGAGAGGCTCCCCGCGAAACCGGCGAGCGCGCCGGCCAGCTCGCCCGAGCGCACCGCCTGCGCGTCGGGATAGCCGACCTCGAGCAGCAGCACGCCGGCGCGCACGATCTCGGCGCCGATCGTCCGGACCTCCTCCGGCGTCGGCCGCCGGCGCGGCGCGCCCGGGTGCACGATCGGCGGCCAGTCCCAGTCCCAGGTCAGGCGCAGCGGCGCCGCGAGCCTCCTCACCCGCAGGGATTCTCCCAGCAGTGGGGGTCGGGCGCGTTGAGATCTCCGCTGACGGCGAACGCCCGTGCGGTGCAGCCGCCGAGGCAGGCGGCGTAGTGGCCGCACGACGTGCACTTGCCCTTGGCGGTCTTGTGGCGCATCGCCTCGAGCACCGGCGAGGTGCGCCAGAGCTCCCGCAGGTCGTCGCGCAGGATGTTGCCGAGCACGAGGGGGATGAAGCCGCAGGGCGTGATGTCCCCGTTCGGCCGCAGGTGCAGCGAGAGCTTGCCGCAGGTCGAGCCGGGGATGCCGTGCTCGGCGTCCCGCGCGCCCAGCGACGCGAGGATCGGGTCGTCGAACGAGATCTCCGGCCACGCCGGGTTGCCGGCGAACGAGAGCGCCTCGCGGTAGAACTCGCGCCACTCGGCCGGCTCGAGGTCCAGCTCGAAGCGGTGTTCCATCCCCTTGCCGCTGCACTTGAAGTTGTGGAGGAAGACCTGCGCGGCACCCAGCTGCCGCGCCAGCTCGAGCAGCGGCGGCAGCTCGCGGTGGTTGATCCGGCAGACGACGGTCGAGAGCGTCAGCTTGAGCCCGGCGCGCACCAGGTGGCCGGCCGCGTCGAGCACCCGCCCGTGGCTGCCGGGCCGGTTGCGGAAGCGGTCGTGCACCTCGGCGCGGTGGCTGTCGAGCGAGAGCCCGACGCTCGCGAAGCCAGCCTCGCGCAACCCGGCGGCGGCACGCTCGTCCAGCAGCCAGCCGTTGGAGTTCATCGAGAGCGAGAGGCCGAGCGACGAGAGCTCGCGCGCCAGCGGCAGCAGGTCGCGCCGCAGCAGCGGCTCGCCGCCGCCGAAGTTCGCGAACAGCACGCCCGCCTGCGCGAGGCGCCGCCCGGCCTCGAGCGCCTGCCCCGTCGGCAGCTCCTCCGCGCGTTCGAGCCGCGAGTAGCAGTGCTCGCACGAGAAGTTGCAGCTGTAGTTGAGGCTCCAGTTGACGAGCAGCGGCGCGGAGTAGACCTTCGGGGGCGCGCTCACGCCGGCACCACCCAGCCCCGGGCCGCGAGGTCCGCGAGGAACGCCCGCACGTCGGCGGCCAGCTCGTCCCGCTCGACCTCGAAGCGCGGCAGCAGCGTCTCGACGATCGCGTCGGCGTCGCGCGAGCCGTCGCAGAGCTTCCAGATCTCGCCGCCGAGCAGGTTCAGCTCGGTGACGCGGCCGCGCTCCACGATCAGCAGCGTGCCCTCGCCGCCCGCGTCCTGCCCCGCCTCGAGCGCGGCGAGAGCCTCGCGGGCCGCGTCCTGCTCCTCGCGCCACGGCAGGCCCGGGCGGCGCCGCCAGCGTGTGTTCTCGTTCACCGTGTTCCGTTCCCCTCGTCCGGGGACAGAATGAATTCCGTCCCCTTGTCGTCCCCGTCCCGTCCCCTTGTCGTCCTCTTCGTTCGGGGACGGAATGAATTCCGTCCCCTGGCAGCTCCCGTCCTAAGGCACGTCCAGCCGCCACGGCCCGGACTTCGGCCAATCATAGCGCACCCGGCCGATGTAGTCGGCGTCCAGCCTGTCGTAAATCAGCCGCTCGATCTCGGTCGGGTCCGCGGTCCCCCACCAGTTGCCCCGGGCGTCGACGTCCTCCGGCTGGGCCTCGCCGAGCTTCACGTGATAGTCCGCACTCGCGCGGAAGTTGTTCCCCCGGAGCACGACGCGCGGCGAGCACTCGCGCACGAACACGGCAGTGCCGTTGTCCGCGAAGTCGTTCGCGGTGATCTCCGGACTGCTCGCCCAGAAGCGCACCGCGGTCCCGTTGCCCGCGAAGGCGCTCGCGTGGACCGAGACCGGCCCCCCGGTGAAGCGCAGGCCGATGGCGTTGCCCTCGAAGCGGCAGCGCTCGACGATGAGCGGCGTGCGGTGCGCGTGCACCGCCTGCTGCGCGCCCGAGAAGCGGCACTCCACGAAGAGCGCGTCGGCGGCGTCCTCGACCAGGATCTCCTTCCACCCGGCGGCGCCCGCGGCGCCGGGGCGCTCGGCAGCGAACGTGACGGGCGCAGCCGCGCTCCCGCCGGCGTCGATGGCGCCGCGCACGAGGATGCGGGCGTCCCCGGCGCCGTCGCCGTCGTCGTCGCGGAAGGCGAAGGTGACGCGGGTGCCGGGGCGCACGACGAGCCGCTCGCCGGCGGCGACCAGCACGTCGTCGCGCACGGTCACCGCCCCCTCCCAGACGATCTCGCGCGCCGCCGGCTGGCCGAAGTGCGCGCAGCCGGCGGCGAGGAGGGCCGCGGCAGCCAGCGTGCCCAGTGCCGCGGGGACGTGGCGCTGCCGTGCGGCCGCCGAGCTGCGCGCTCCGCCGTGGTTCTCTGCTGTCTCTCCCTTCGCGGCGCGACCGCTCAGATGGGTCCAGATGCGCTGGCATTTCCGGGGGTGACAGCGGCGCCAGCCGCGCCAGAGGGGGCGAAGCCCCCATGGAAGCGTCCGCCAGACGGCTGTGCCGGACAATGCAACTCCGCCGGACGCTGATGGGCCCATATCAGCGGTCGCGATACGCCAGCGCCATGCCGAGGACGAGGACGAGGCCGAGCAGCGTCGCGAACTGCCCCGCGGGCGTCGCCCCCGCGATCGTGCTGCGCAGCCCCCACGACTGCACGAGGCCGCCGGCGACGAGCATGCCGAGCACCGCCGCCCCGGCGTCGGCGTCCCCCTCGCCGGCCAGCACGAGCTGGCGGAAGGGGCAGCCGCCGATGAGCACGCCGCCGAGGCCGACGACGAACATGCCGGCCGCCGACCAGCCCGCGTCCGGGTGCGAGCCGGGCTGGTCGTTGAGGCCGGGCTGGAAGAGCCCGCCGGCGAGGTTGACGGCGAAGGCGGCGGCAAGCAGCAGCCCGAGGCCGCCGAGCATCCGCGCGCTGCGCGTGAGGAAGAAGTTGCGCAGCGAGCCGGTGACGCAGAACTTCGAGCGCTGCGCCAGCGCCCCCACGGCCAGCCCGATGGCGAGCGAGGCCAGCGGCGGCGCGTGCTCGCGCGCCGAGCCGATGATCCCGCCGGTGAACGACGGCGGCGCCAGCACCGAGGCGGCGGCCAGCAGCCCCATCCCCGCGGGGACCACCCAGCCGGCGAGCGCGCCCGTGCGCGCGGACTTGCCCAGGAAGAAGCCCCGCTTGAGGAAGAGCACGCCGACCCAGGCGCCGGCGACGAGGCCCGCGATGCCGGCGACCGCGGTCAGGTCGCCGCCGGCGAGGCGCAGCATCGCCTTGATCGGGCAGCCGAGGAAGACCGCCGAGCCGACGATGAGGAACGCGCCGACGAAGAAGCGCACGAGCGGCGCCGAGCCGCCGCGCGTCTGGAAGCCGCGCCCGGCCAGCGCCGCGAGGGTCGCGCCGAGGACGAACCCGGGCAGCTCCGGCCGCAGGTAGCTCATGCGCGGGTCGCCGTGCAGGCGCAGCGCCCCCGCGACGTTCTCCGCGAAGCACGAGGCGCAGATGCCGGAGTTGCGCGGGTTGCCGAGGAGGACGAGGCCGGCCCCGGCGAGCCCCAGGGCGAGGCCCGACAGCAGGTCGAGGTGCGGGGAGAGACGGGCGAGGAACCGCCGCATCGGCGCGCTCATGCGCAGCCGCCGGCGAGCGCGCGCTCGAGGTAGTACAGGTCGCCCAGGGCGGGCCAGGGGACCTTCGCGCGGATCCCGCGCAGCCAGGGACCCAGCTCCGCGCCGACGTAGTGGCGCGAGCGGCGGTCGGCGTAGTCGCGCACCAGCTCGACCGCGCGGCGGTACTCGCGCAGCGCGGCCTCCGCCTCGCCGCGCTCGCGGTGCGCCTCCGCCAGGTACAGGTGGATCTGGGAGTTGTCGGCGAGCCGGGCTGCGGCTGCCTGCGCTGCCGCGAGGGCTCCGGCGCCGGGGGCGCCGCCCGCCAGCGCCGACCGCAGCTGCTCGCGCTCGGCCACGAGGCGCCGGTCGGTGCGCTCGCGCATCGCGGCGAGCAGCTCGCCGCCGTCCGCGCCCGCGGCGGCGAGGCGACCGGCGGCGGCCAGCGCCGCCACGACGGCGAGCAGCAGCAGCACGGCCGTGGCCCGGTCGAGCCAATCCCGTCTCCCTGCCGCGGTGCCAGCGCTGCGCATCACATCAGTACCCCGAGCCGTCAATACTTGGCGTAAGGCGGCAGGTTACACCTCTTGGCCATCGCGCGGACCGGCTCGAACTCCTCTTCCCGGAGCGGGACGAACCCGGAGACGAGCGCGCTCCGCAGCACCTTGCGCACCTCGCCGTCGACGGCCGCCACGGTGTCCGCGTTGACGGCGAACAGCGCCGTGCGGACGTCCTCCACCGTCGACTCCGGCAACGTCGGCGCCGCGGAGAAGACGCAGTAGGGGACGCGGGGGCCGCGGGCGATCACCCGGTAGTCGCCCGGCAGGAGCTTGCCGTCGGCCTCCATGACCTCCAGGTCCAGCGCCGGCCCGGCGCCCGCGTCGAAGGCGCCGTTGACCACCGCGAAGATCGCCTTCTCGTGCTTGTAGGAGCCGGCGGGGAACGCATAGTACCCGAGGTCCTTCTCGGGGTCGAGCCCGGCCTCGAGCAGCAGCCAGTAGGGCGAGAGATACGCCGTCGGGGCGAACGGGGGGCCGAAGATGAAGCGCTTGCCGCGCAGCTCGGCCGGCGAGCGCACCTGGCTGTCGCGGCCGACGATGATCGTGCCCGTCGAGTACGCGCCGTCCTTGCCGCGCGACTCGCCGGCGACCACCCGGAAGCCGTAGCTCTCGTGGAACCAGACGTAGAGGTAGCTGTTGGTGTGGATCAGGTCGAAGCGGCCGGCGCGCACCGCCTCGTCGAAGTCGGCCGTGTCGAGCCAGACGGGCTGGACGCGCCGCCCGAGCTGCTCGGCGAGGTGCGCGGCCAGCGGGGCAAAGCGGCCGCGCGTCTCCTCGACGCTGTTGCAGATCATGAAGGCGACGCGCAGCGGGCGCGCGTCCCCGCCGCCGCCGCGCCCGCAGCCCGCGAGCGCAAGCAGCACGCCGAGAGCTATGGCGAGGACCGGCCGCAGCAGACGCCCGTGGGCGCTCATGCCTGCCCCGACCCTGTCACACACCTCATCCTCCATTCTCATGGGATGCGGGAGGCGCGATAAGGGTCCAGATGCGCTGGTCTTTGGGGGGGGGTGACAGCGGCGGCAGCCGCGCCAAAGGGGGCGCAGCCCCCATCGAAGCGCCCGCCAAGCGGCTATGCGGGGCAAGGTAAATCCGCCGGGCGCTGGTGGGCCCTTAGCGCGCCTCCCGCCGCTACTCTTCCTCGATGATGTGGCGGGCGTCGAGGACCTCGTTGAACTTCTTGCGCAGCGTGCTCGGGCGGAACGGCTTGGTGATGTAGTCGTCCGCGCCGGCCTCCTTGCCCTTCTGGATGTCGACCTGCTGGCTCTTCGCGGTGAGCATGATCACCGGGATGTCGCGCGTCGCCGCATCGGCCTTGAGCTCGCGGCAGACCTCGAACCCGTCCATGTAGGGCATCATGATGTCGAGCATGATCAGGTCCGGGAGCTCCTCGCGGGCCTTCTGGAGCGCCTCCCTGCCGTTGACCGCGGTCACGCAGTCGTATCCCTCCATCTCCACGGCGTCCTGGAGGGCCATGAGGATGTAGGGCTCGTCGTCGCACACGAGGATCTTCTTGGCCATCGTCTTTCCCGCCTCTCCTTGTTCGCAGCCCCCGGAGCCCGCCGGTCAGCCCGATGCCGCGCTGGCCGTCTCCTTCTCCAACGCGGCGGGCGCGGCGCGCTCGCCTTCCGGCTTCTCCTCGTAGGGGATCGTGAAGTAGAAGGTGCTCCCCGCCCCGACCTCGCTCTCGGCCCAGATCCTGCCGCCGTGGTGCAGCACGATCTCCTTGCAGATCGAGAGCCCGAGCCCCGTGCCGCCCTGGCTGCGCGTGAAGTGGTCCTCGACCTGCTGGAACTTCTCGAAGATCTTCTCGATGTTCTCGGGGGCGATGCCGATGCCCTCGTCCGAGACCGCGATCTGCACGTAGGTGCGGAAGCGCCGGTCCGTGAGCCGCCCGACCTCGCTGCCGCGCTCGGCCGAAAGCACGACCTTGCTTCCCGGGCGGGTGAACTTGATGGCGTTGGAGAGCAGGTTGGCGACCACCTGCACCAGCTTGTCGTGGTCGCCCAGCACGATCGGCAGCCCGGCGTCGACCTCGGAGACCAGACGCACGTTGCGCGCCGCCCCGGCGCCGGCGAAGGTCTGCGCCGTCGTGCGCAGCGCCTGCTCGATGCTGACCTCCTCGACCTTCCACTTGAACTTCCCGGCGCTGATCTTCTGCAGGTCGAGCAGGTCGTTGATGAGGCGGGTGAGCCGGTCGGTCTCCTCGTTGATCACCCGCAGGTACTTCTGCTGGCGCGCCGGATCGACGGAGCCGACGCGCTCCATCATGACCTCGGCGAAGTACTTGATCGAGGTCAGCGGCGTGCGCAGCTCGTGCGAGACGATCGAGATGAAGTCGTCCTTCATCTCGTTGAGCTTGCGGATTGTCTCGATCATCGAGTTGAAGCTGCGGCCCATGACGCCGAGCTCGTCGCGGGTGGCGAGCTCGACGCGCGCCTCCATGTTGCCGCCCTCGACCTCGCGGATCGTGCGGACCATCCGCTGGACCGGCCGGCTCACCAGGTAGCCCAGCAACAGCGAGAGCGCGAGCGACGTCGCGAGCACGGTGGCGATGGCCCCCGTCGCCCCGCCCGCGCGCATGATGTCGCGGTTCTTCGCCATGCGCGCCTTGGCCTCGGCCATGTTGAGGCAGACGTCCAGGACGCCGAGGACCCGCTTGCCCTTGTCGTGGCAGCCGTGGCAGCGCTCCTGGTTGAACAGGGGACGGACCATGCAGAACTGCCGCTCGCTCCCCGCGTCGTAGGCCTTCCCCTTGACCTCGTTGTTGAGGTAGACGTCGTAGTGGACCTCCGAGATCTTCTTGCCGATGTCCTTCGGGTTGAGCGACTGGCGGATCGTGCCGTCCTGCGAGAAGATCACCAGCTGCTGCAGCTCGGTGTAGGAGTTGGTCAGCTCGGCCATCTGGAGCAGCTGGCGCATGTGGCCGCCCTCGGTGGTGTAGGCGATGTTGTTGTAGATCGCGTCCATGAGCAGCACCGCCTTGCGGCGGGTGGCGTCCTCGAACGCCTCGTTGAGCGAGGTCAGGGTGAGGTAGGTCGTGATGCTGTACGAGGCCCCGAGGAAGACGACGAGGACGAGCGCGACACCGGCGACGATCTTCGCCTGCAGTCGTTGCGCGATCAGGTCAATCATCGTGCCGCGCGCCGCTCATGGTCCCCCCCCCCGGGATGCTGCCGCCGGACTCCGGCCCCGGCGATGCTACATCAGCGCTCTGCCCCATGGCAAGGGCCGGGGGCTCGCCGGGCCGCGCCAGCAGCGGCCGGAATTCCGCCCGGCCATGGAAGCCGAGCAGCGCGAGCAGCCGCGCGAGCAGCTCCTCCTCCAGCGCCTCGACCTCGAAGTCCGTGAGCCCCGCGACGTCGACCTGCCCGCCGGCCATGCGCCCGTGCCCGCCGGCCGTCCCCCGCTCCCGGAGCACCTCGCGCAGCAGCCGCCCGGCCCCGCGGCCCCGCGCGGCCCGCAGCGAGATGTGGAGCAGGCCGCCGTGGCGGCCGGTCACGACCGACCAGCCCATGCGCTCGTGGGCGAGGAGGAAGTCGGCGATCTGCGCGACGGCGTCGGGGCTCTCGACCCGCCCGAGCCGCGTGCCGATCACGTTGCGGTAGGAGACCGCCCGGTGCAGGGCGCGGTCGAGGACGGCGAAGTACGAGCGCGGCAGGCGGGGGTGCTCGATGCGGGCGAGGATCCGCTTGCGCACCTTCGGGTAGAGCCACAGGTACGCCTCCAGGTCGCGCTCGTCCGCCCCGTGGCCGAGGTCCCGCGTCTCCGAGGAGATGCCGTAGGCCAGGGCCGTGGCCAGCCAGGGCGGGACCGCCAGCCCGGAAAGCTGCAGGTACTCGGCGAGGATGGTGGCCGTCGCGCCGTAACCGGGCCGGATGTCCACCCACGCCGCCGCCGTCGACTTGAGCGCCGGGTGGTGGTCGATGACCACGAGCGGGCGCGCGGCGCGCGGGACGGAGTTGTTGCCGGACCGCGGCTGGGTGTCGACGAGCGCGACGTGGCCCCAGTCGAGCGCCGGCAGGCTCTCGAGCGGGCGCAGGGGCAGGCGCAGGAGGCTGACCATGGCGCGGTTCTCGGCGCGGCCGATCATCCCCTCGTAGGCCACGGCGGCCCGCACCCCCGCCAGGTGCTCGAGCAGGAAGCGCAGCGCCAGCGCGCTGGAGATCGAGTCGGGGTCGGGGTTGCGGTGGGCGCAGACGACGACGGCGTGCGACCCGGCCACCGCCCGCAGCAGCCCGGCGAGCGGGTCCTCCGGGGATGCGGCGTGCGGGGCGGGGGCGTGGTCCTCGCTCACGGGCGGGGGTTTGACAGGCTTCGCGGTCGGGTGATAGACACAGCGGCAACGCCGCAGGAGAAAGGAGCCCGCCCGTGTCCAGCCAGCAGCAACGAGAAGTCAAGGTCAAGATCAGCGACGAGATCCTCCGGGGCTGCTACGCCAACACCCTGGTGGTCGCGCACACCGCCGAGGAGTTCGTGCTGGACTTCATCCTGACGCTGCCGCCGCAGGCCGTCTGCAACGCCCGGGTCCTGATCCACCCGGGACACCTCAAGCGCGTGATCCAGGCGCTGCAGCAGAACCTGGCGCGGTACGAGGCGACGCACGGCACCGTCACGGCGGCGCCCGATCCGGGCCCCGGCTCCATAGGCTTCACCAACTAGGGCTCGCACGGGGGAATATTCTCGGGCCGGCGCCGGCGGCCGTCAAGCCGCCCGTGCCGCGCCCGCCGCAGGCACCAGCGCCCGGGCGCAGCGGCCCGGGGGCGCCGCAGGGGGGGGAGAGATGGCAGAGACTGTCGCCGGGATGTTCCTCGAGGTCGTCGGCCGCCACGGTGAGCGCCCCGCCTTCCGGCACCGCGCCGGCGAGAAGCTCGTCACCTACACCTACGCGGAACTGGCCGAGCGGGTCGCCGCCCTCGGGACCTCCCTGCTCGCCCTCGGCGTGCACCGGGGCGACCGGGTCGGGCTGATCTCGGACAACCGCCCGGAGTGGATCGTCGCCGACCTGGCCTGCGTGAGCATCGGCGCCCCGGACGTGCCGCGCGGGAGCGACACCACGCCGAAGGAGATCGAGTACATCCTCGGGCACTCGGGCGCGACGGCGGCGTTTGTCGAGGACGCGCGGCGGTTCGACCGGCTCGTCGAGATGCGCGAGCGCCTGCCGGGGCTGAAGCTGATCGTCGTGCTCGACCCCGGCTTCGGCGGCGAGCTGCCCTGCGACGTGCACCGGCTCGAGGACCTCATCGAGAAGGGGCGCGTGCTGCGCGCCGGCGGCGACCGCCGCCTGGAGGCATCGCGCGCCGCGATCGGGCCGGAGGACGTCGCGACGATCATCTACACCTCGGGGACCACCGGCGAGCCCAAGGGCGTCATGCTCGCGCACCGCAACCTGATGCAGAACATCACGGTGCTCCCGGACCATCTGCAGATCACGCACGAGGACCTGTTCATCTCGCTGCTGCCGCCGTGGCACATCTTCGAGCGCATGGTGGAGTACGTGGCGATCTCCGCCGGGGCCACGCAGTTCTACAGCAGCATCCGCACCCTCGCCGCCGACATGGCGCGCGAGAAGCCGACCTTCATGGCGAGCGTCCCGCGCGTCTGGGAGGGGATCTACGGGCGGGTCACCGCGAACATCGCGAAGGAGCCGGCGGCCAAGCAGCGGATCTTCCGGCTGCTGCTCGGGGCGAGCCGGCGCTCGGTCTTCGCGCGCAAGGTCCTGCAGGGGCGCGACACCCTGTTCACGGCGCCGTCGGCCCCGGCACGCCTGGCGCGCGTCCTCGGCGCCGCCGCGACGCTCGCCGCGCTCGCGCCGGTGCACGCCTTCGCGCAGAAGAAGTTCGCGGCGATCCGCGAGCGCACGGGAGGGCGGCTGCGCGCGGCGGTCTCCGGCGGCGGGGCGCTGCCCCCGTACGTCGATGAGTTCTTCGCGGCGGTCGGCATCACGCTGCTCGAGGGCTACGGCCTGACCGAGACCTCGCCGGTGGTGGCGGCGCGCACGTTCGACCGGCAGGTGCTGGGGACGGTCGGGGAACCGATCCCCGGGACCGAGGTCCGCATCGTCGACGAGCACGGCCGCGACCTGCCCCAGGGCCAGAAGGGGATCGTGCTCTGCCGCGGCGACCAGGTGATGCTCGGTTACTACCGCCGGCCGGAGGAGACCGCGAAGGTCCTCTCGGCCGACGGCTGGTTCAACACGGGGGACCTCGGCCGCCTGACGGTGCGCGGCGAGCTGGCGCTGACCGGCCGCGCCAAGGAGACGATCGTGCTCCTCGGCGGCGAGAACGTGGAGCCGACGCCGATCGAGGAGGCGCTCAAGGAGAGCCCCTACATCTCGCAGGTCATGGTGGTCGGCCAGGACCGCAAGCACCTCGGCGCCCTTGTCGTGCCCGGCTTCGACGCGGTGCGCGAGTGGCTCGCCGCGCGCGGCCCGGCGGGCACGCCGACGAACGAGGAGATCTGCGGTCGCGCCGACGTGCACGAGCTGGTCAAGGCGGAGATGCACCGGCTCCTGACCGAGGAGCGCGGCTTCAAGTACTACGAGCGCATCCCGCGCGTGGTGCTGCTGGCGCGCGAGTTTGCCGTCGGCGAGGAGATGACGCAGACGATGAAAATGCGCCGCACCGTGATCACGGAGCGTTACGCGGCGCAGATCGAGTCGCTGTTCCGCTAGGGCGCGTCGGGGGCCGCGCCGGCGACGTCCTGCTCCGCGGCGTCGCGCTCCGCCCCCCCGTCCTCGCCCTCGGCGTCCTCGAGCGCGGCCGCTTCCAGCCGCAGGGCCGCGCCCGCGTCGGCCGCCGGCAGCGCCTCCACGTCCCTGAGCCTGCGCCCGATCGCCCGGGTGCGGACCTGGACCTTCTCGATGGTCGACGAGGCCTCGTGCAGCTTCTTGTGGACCTTGTCGAGCACGTCCCCGTACTTGCCCCACTCCGCCTTGACCGCCGCCAGCAGCTGCCAGACCTCGCTCGAGCGCTTCTGGATGGCCAGGGTGCGAAAGCCCATCTGCAGGCTGTTGAGGATCGACCAGAGCGTCGTGGGCCCGGCGACCATGACCCGCCAGTCCCGCTGCAGCGAGTCCGCCAGGCCGGGCCGCCGCGCGACCTCCGCGAACAGCCCCTCGGTCGGCAGGAAGAGGATGCCGAAGTCGGTCGTGGCCGGGGGGTTGAGGTACTTCTCGCTGATGTCGCGCGCGCAGGCCCGCACGCGCGCCTCCAGCTGCTTCGCCGCCGTCTCCGCCGCCTCGGGCTCGGCCCGCTCCTGCGCCTCCACGAGGCGCTGGTAGTCCTCGATCGGGAACTTCGCGTCGACCGGGAGCCAGACCGCCTCCCCGGGGTCGCCGCCCCTGCCGGGCAGGCGCACCGCGAACTCGACCGGGCCGCCGCCGGGGCGCGTCACGACGTTCGCGGCGTACTGCTCGGGCGTCAGCACCTGCTCGAGCATGGCCCCGAGCTGCACCTCGCCCCAGGTCCCGCGCGTCTTGACGTTCGTGAGCATCTTCTTGAGGTCGCCGACGCCCGAGGCGAGCGCCTGCATCTCGCCGAGACCCTTGTAGACCTGCTCCAGCCGCTCGCTGACCTGCTTGAAGGACTCCCCGAGCCGCTTCTCGAGCGTCCCCTGCAGCTTCTCCTCGACGGTGGCGCGCATCTGCTCGAGCTTCAGGGCGTTGTCACCCTGGAGGCTCTGGAGACGGGCCTCGACCGTGCCCCGCACCGCCTCGAGCTTCTGCTCGTTCGACGCGGTGAGCTTTCCCAGGTGCGAGGACATCGCCTCGAGCTGCGCGTTCTGCGCGCTCGCCAGCTCGCCGATCGTCCGGGCCATGGTCTCGGCGATCCGGTTGAGCGTCGTCACGACCTCCTCGCGCAGCTGCCTGGCGCCGGTTGCCGACTCGACGCGCACGGCATCCAGCCGCTCCCCGCTGGCCTTTGCGAATTCCGCCAGCTGCGAGGAGAAGGCGTCGAGCTGCGCCTTCTGGACGCGGGCCACGTCGCCCAGGCGCTGCCCGAGCGTCTCCCCGAGGGCCGCGAACGCCGCCGCCAGCTCCTGGCGCTGCTCCCGGGCGGCCCGCGCCGCCTCTTCCCGTCCCCGGGCCGTCTCCTCGCGCACGGCGCGCTCGACCCGCTCGCCGGCCTTCTCGAGCGAGTCCAGGCGCTCCGCGATGATGGACGCCTCGCGGCGCGAGGGGAGCCCGCGCAGCACGGCCACAAGCAGGACCAGCGCGACCGCGAGTCCCGCCAGCACCACGAAGAGCAGTGATTCCGCCATCGTCGTCTCCGGTCCTTCCGACATGGGCGCCGCCGGCCGGCGGCGCATCCCGGCGCGAGGGTAGCCCGGGGCGCCCTCCGGATCAAGTGGCGCACGGCAGTTGGCAGCAGGGGCCGCCTTCACGTATAAGGCGTGTCGGCGGACGGCAGCGGGCCGGCCGCGGCGGCAACGGGAAGATCAGGCGGCCAACGATGCTGAAGAAGGTCACGCCCGGCACGACCAGCCGGTTGACGATCGTCGACCACGCGGAGACCTACGGCCGGCACCTGCTGCGCCGCTTCGTGCGGCGGCTGGCCGTCTCGGACTGCGTCGACCTCGGGTGCGGCGCCGGCGACGACCTGGCGATCGTCCGCGAGGCGCACCCCGGCGCGCGCTGCACCGGGGTCGACTTCGGCCTCTGGAACCGCGAGCGGCTCCTGGAGCGCGGCATCGCGCCCGTGTCCGTCGACATCGAGCGCGAGCCGCTGCCGTTGGCGGACGGGAGCCTCGACCTCGTCATCATGAACCAGGTCCTCGAGCACACGAAGGAAGTCTTCTGGATCAACCACGAGGTCTTCCGGGCGCTGCGGGTCGGCGGCCACGCCTGGCTCGGCGTCCCGAACGTCCTCTCGCTGCACAACCGTCTGCTGGGCCTGTTCGGGGTCCACCCGACGCAGGCGAAGATGGTCTCCGGCCACGTCCGGGTCTTCTCCAGGGCCGACACGCTGCTCTTCTACCGCGAGGTCGCCGGCGGCTTCGCGGCGGTGCGCGAGTTCGCCGGGTCCCAGTTCTACCCGTTCCCGCGGGCGATCGCGCGGCCCCTGGCCGCCGTCCTGCCATCGTGCGCCTTCTCCATCTTCTTCCTCATCGAGAAGACCGCCCGCTACGGCGGCGAGTTCCTCGCGTGGCTGGACGGGGCGCGCCTGGAGACGAACTTCTTCCGGGGGGCGCAGGGGCCGTGAACCTCCGCCGCCTGCCGGCCTACCTGGGAGCGTGCGCGCGCGCCGCGCTGACGAGCGGCCCGCGCGCCTACCTGCGCATGCTCTCGCGCTCGCCGTACACCGTGAAGGACCTGCCCCGCTACGGGGTCTCGATGCTCGTCGACGTGCGCGACGGGGCGATCTCCAAGCCGATCCTCGCGCTGGGCGACTACGAGGCGGGCTTTGCCCGCCGGCTGCTGTCCGCGGTCGGCCCGGAGACGCACTTCGTCGACGTCGGCGCAAATATCGGCTTCTTCACGCTCGCGGTGGCGCGGCGCGCCGACCGCGGGCACGTCTGGAGCGTCGAGCCCGACGACCGCAACGTCCGCCTCCTGCGCGCGAGCCTCGCGCTCAACGGCCTCGAGGGCCGCGTGGAGGTCCACCACCTGGCCGCGAGCGACGCGAACGGGGAGGTCTTCTTCTCGACGCTCGGGTACGACGCGCTGATCGGCTCGCGCTTCACGGCGAAGGACGAGGCCGCGCTGCTCGCCCGCTCCCTCGCCGGCGCGGCGCCGCCCACGCGGGTCCCGGCGCGGACCGTCGACCTCCTCGTCGGCGACGCGCGGGTCGACGTGGTCAAGATCGACGTCGAGGGCCACGAGCCGGCGGTGCTCGCCGGCATGGCCGGAGTGCTGTGCCGGCAGCGGCCGCTGGTCTTCGCCGAGTTCGCCCCCGGGACGATCCGCCACATCAGCGGCACCGACCCCGCCGAGATGCTGCGACAGGTCGTCGCGTGCGACTACGCGCTGGCGATCGTCGAGAAGAGCGGCGCGGTGACCTCACTCGGCGCCGACGCCGGGGCGGTCATGGCGCGCCACGACGACCGGCGCCACCACCTCGATCTGCTGCTGACCCCGCGGGAGAGGATGGGGTGAGAGCGGCCGCCGGCCACCGCGGCGGCGCGCGGACGACCGCCG
>DATDCY010000277.1 GCA_036524115.1 bacterium
AGCGCGACCGCGTCGAGGCGCTGCTCGCCGCCGCCCAGGAGCGCCACCGCGCGCTCTCCGGCACCGCCCGCGAGACGGAGGAGCGCCTGCGGCAGCTGCGCCAGCGTCGCGAGGAGCTCCTTGCCGAGCAGGGGGCGCTGCAGGTCCGGCGCGCCGAGGAGGAGGTGCGCCGCGAGCACCTCGGCGCCCGCATCCTCGAGCTGCGCGGGCTGCCGCCCGAGCAGCTCCTCGCCGCGGAGGCGCTCGCCGGGCTGCTCGCCTCCCCCGTCGCCACGCTGGAGGAGAGCCACCGGGAGCTCGGGCGCCAGATCGAGGCGCTCGGGCCGGTCAACCTCGCGGCGATCGGCGACCAGCAGGAGCTCCAGGACCGGCTGACCGCGCAGCGGGCGCAGCAGCAGGACCTCGAGAAGGCCTCGCAGGACCTGCGCCAGGCGATCTCCAGGATCAACGCGACGTCCCGGGAGAAGTTCCTCGAGACGTTCGAGCAGGTCAACGAGAAGTTCCAGGAAACCTTCCCGCAGCTGCTCGAGAACGGGCACGCGCTGCTGCGCCTCGTCGAGGGGGAGGACCCGCTGGAGGCCGGCGTCGAGATCCTCGCGCAGCCGGCCGGCAAGAAGCTCAAGCACATCTCGCTGCTCTCCGGCGGCGAGCAGGCGCTGACGGCCATCGCCCTGCTGCTGGCGATCTTCATGGTCAAGCCCTCGCCCTTCTGCCTGCTCGACGAGGTCGACGCGCCCCTGGACGAGTCGAACATCATGCGCTTCCTGCGCGTGCTGCGCCGCTCGGCGAGCAGCTCGCAGCTGGTCATGATCACCCACAACAAGCGCACGATGGAGAACGCCAACCACCTCGTCGGCGTCACCATGGCCGACCCCGGCGTCTCGCGCCTGATCTCCATCCAGCTGCGCGAGCAGCAGGCGCAGGCCTCCTAGGGCGCGCTCGCGTGCTCGGGGGGACGCAGAAGACCGGGCTGTTCGCGCGGCTGCGCGCGGGCCTCGCCCGGACGCACGACGGCTTCATCAACAAGGTCGAGCGGCTGGTCCTGCGGCGCAACCGCGTCGACGCCGAGCTGCTCGACGAGCTCGAGGAGCTCTACCTGCAGGGCGACGTCGGGCCCCGCACCACCGAGGAGCTCATGGAGCGGCTGCGCCGCGCCGTCGCCCGCGGCGAGCTGCGCGCGCCGGAGGAGGTCCTCGCCTTCCTCAAGGCGCAGGCGCGGGAGATCCTGGCCGCCTGCGCGGGGCGCATCGAGCTGCCCGAGCGCGGGCTCGGCGTGATCCTGGTCGTCGGCACCAACGGCTCGGGCAAGACCACCACCGTCGCCAAGCTCGGCCGTCGCCTCCAGCGCGAGGGCCGCCGCGTGCTGCTGGCCGCGGCCGACACCTTCCGCGCCGCGGCCGCCGACCAGCTCGAGGTCTGGGGCGAGCGCACCGGGCTCGAGGTCGTCTCCCAGAAGCCCGGCTCCGACCCGGCCGCCGTCGTCTACGACACGATCAACGCCGCTCTCGCGCGCGGCTACGACACGGTCATCGCGGACACCGCGGGGCGCATGCACACGAAGGTCAACCTCATGGAGGAGATGAAGAAGATCCGGCGCACCGCCGCCAAGCTCGTCCCCGGCGCCCCGCACGAGACGCTGCTGGTCCTGGACGCCACCACGGGCCAGAACGCCTACTCCCAGCTGCGGCTGTTCCACGAGGCGGTCGGGCTCACCGGGCTCGTCCTGACCAAGCTCGACGGCACGGCACGCGGCGGGGTCGTCCTCGGGCTGGCGCGCGAGTTCCCCGTGCCGGTGAAGCTCGTCGGCGTCGGCGAGAAGGTGGAGGACCTGCAGGACTTCGACCCCGAGGCGTTCGTCGAGGCGCTCTACGCCCCGGCCCCGGCCTAGAGCGCGAGCAGCTTCCTCACGAGATCGACGAGGACGGCGCCCCGGTCCCCCTTGAGGAAGACCCCCTGGAGCGGCGCGATCCGCCGCAGCGGCTCGATGAGCCGCTCGTCGACCGAGCAGGCGACGACCGGCGTCTGCGCGCCGCGCTCGAGGCGCAATGCGCGGAAGAACCGCTCCCCGTTCATCTCGGGGAGCACCATGTCGAGCAGGATCAGGTCGATCGGCCCGGCCCCATCCACCAGGGCCAGGCCCTCCGCGCCGGTGGCCGCCCGCAGCAGCCGCAGCCCGAGGCCGTCGAGCAGGATCCGGTAATACTCGGCGATGTCGCTGTCGTCCTCGACGATCAGCAGCGTCCGCACGCCCCGGCCGCCCCTACGAGAGCTTCTCGATCTTCGCCGCGGCGCGCAGTTCCTTGACCAGGGCCTCGACCGCGCCCTCCGTCTTCTGGGCCTTCAGGTACTCGGTGATCTGGGCCGTCGCGTCCTTCTCGGCGATCGTCCCGGCCGCCTTGCGCTCCTCGACGCGGATGATGTCGTAGCCGAACTCCGTCTCGACCACGCCGGAGACCTCCCCGGGCTTCAGCGCGAACGCCACGTCGTCGAACGCCGGCACCATCTGCCCCCGCTCGAAGAAGCCCAGGTCGCCGCCCTCGGGAGCCGACGGACAGTCGGAGTTCGCCTTCGCCAGGTCCTCGAAGCTCGCGCCTCCCTTGATCTGGGCGAGCAGCCCCTCGGCCTTCGCGCGCTTGGCCGCCTTGGCGACCGCATCGTCGTTCTCGCCGAACTGCACGAGGATGTGGCGCGCCCGCACCTGCTCGGGGATCGCGAAGCTCTCGGCGTTGCCCGCGTAGAAGGCGTGCACCTCCGCGTCGCTGACAGTCACGCCCGCGGCGACACCCTCCTCGACCAGCCGCTGGATGCTCAGGTTGCGGGAGACGAGCGCGCGCAGGCTCTCCGTGTCAAGCCCGCCCTTGGCCAGGGCGGCGGCGAAGGCCTCCGCGGTCTCGAACTGCGCGCGCGCCTGCTCGATCTCCGCGTCCACGGCCGCCGGGGTCGCCAGCAGATTGCGCTTGCGCGCCTCCTGGTGCAACAGTTCCTCGTCGATCAGGCGGTCGAGCACCTGCGCCCGCACCTCGTCGGTCGCGGCAGCCGGCGCCTCCTCCCCCTCCGTGCCCCCGCCCTGAACGACGAAGGCCAGGTTCCGCTCGAAATCGCCGCGCGTGATGACCGCGCCGTTCACCCGCGCCATCGGCGTCGCCGCCGCGACGGGAGTCCCCGCCGCCGCCGGCGCCGCTCCCTGTGCCGCCGCGGCCTGTTCCGCCGCCGCACCCGCCGGTGACCAGGCCATCATCGCCGTCGCCGCGACGGCGGCGCCCCAACGCATCCACTCTCTCACGGTGTTCTCTCCTTCCGGGTTCCTGGCGCTGCCGCGATCCGCGGCACTTCGGGTGATGCTACCATCCGCCACCGCACCCTGTCATCCCTGCTTTCTGCCGTGGAAGTACTCGCTGCCCGCCCCGGGGTAGACCACCCGGTCGCCGGGGGCCGCGGGCTCCGGCCAGACCCCGGGCTGCGGCGCCGCGCCTTCCAGCGCCACCGCCCCGGGCTGCCGGTCGGCGAAGAGCGGCGCCTCCCGGAAGTCGCGGCCCGGCACGGGCACGGCGAACTCCACCGGCACCCCGTTCGGGTCGAAGGAGAAGATCGAGTGCGCGAAGCCCAGGTCCATCGGCTCCGACACCCAGAACCCCGCGGCCGCGAGCCGGTCCCGCAGCTCGAACAGCCCCTCCTCCGCGCTCAACTCGAGGGCCACGTGGTCGAAGTCGATCGGCCCGCGCACCGGCGCCCCGTGGTCCTTCTCCGGGACGGGCCCGGCGCCCGTCCACTCGAAGAAGGCGATCAGCGTGCGCCCCCCCGCCCCGAAGAAGTACTGCCGGTAGCCCGGCGCGCCGAGCCGCGCGCGCATCTCGAGGCCGACGAGGTCGCGCCAGAAACGGATCGTCCGCTCCAGCGACCCCGTCACGAGCGCCAGGTGGTGGATCCCGACGACGCGCGCCACGCCTTCATTTGTAGCGCCACGGCGGGCGCCGGTCAAGAAGCGCGCTCCCCTATGGTAGTATTATCGGATGCGCGGCCGCTCCCTGCTCGCCGAGGTCCTCTCCCGCCGTGAGCTTGTCGGCAACCTCGTGGCGCGCAACCTCAAGCAGCGCTACAAGGGCTCGGCGCTCGGCTTTCTCTGGTCGCTGCTGCACCCGCTGTTCCTCGTCCTGATCTACCTGGTCTTCATCCGCCTCATGCGCTTCCCCGTGCGGCTCCCGAGCCTGCTGGTCGGGGTGATGGCCTGGCAGTTCCTCGCCCTCTGCACGGGGGACGCCGCGGGCGTGATCCTCGGCCACGCGTCGCTCGTGAAGAAGACCTGGTTCCCGCGCCTGATCCTCCCGCTCTCGGCGGTCCTGGCGAACCTCGCGCACTTCCTGCTCTCGCTCCTGGTGCTCGCGGCCGTGCTGCCCGCGCTCGGCGCGCCGCCCCGGGCCGGCTGGCTGCTGCTGCCCGCCGTGATCGCGCTGCAGTTCCTGTTCTGCCTCGGCCTCTCGCTCGGGCTCTCGGCGCTGAATGTCTTCTTCCGCGACGTCGAGCACCTCGTCCCCATCGGCCTGATGTCGTGGTTCTTCGTGACGCCGGTGATCTACGGCGCCGAGCAGGTCGTCCGCAACCCGGGCCTGCCGCCGTGGGCGGCGACGACCTTCCTCGCCAACCCGATGGCCTCGCTGCTGGCGGGGTACCGCCACCTGCTGCTCGGCGAGCCGCTGCCGCCGCTGGGCCTCTGGCCCGCGCTCGCCGGCGCGCTCGCGGTGCTCGCCGTCGGCGGCCTGGTCTTCGCGCGCCTCGAGCCGCGCTTCGCCGACGAGCTGTGAGCGTGGCCGTGGCCGACGTGGCGATCGGGGTCGAGGGCCTCGGGAAGCGCTACCGCCTGCGCCAGCGCGGGGGCGCCACCACCCTCAAGAGCGCCGCGCTGCGCCTGTTCCGCCGCGGCCCCGTCCCGGGCGAGGAGTTCTGGGCCCTCCGGCGCGTCTCCTTCGCGGTGGCGCGGGGCGAGACGCTCGGGGTCATCGGCCGCAACGGCGCGGGCAAGAGCACGCTGCTCGGCATGATCGCCGGCACGATCACGCCCACCGAGGGGGCGGTGCGGACGGCCGGGCGCATCAGCTCGCTGCTCGAGCTGGGCGCGGGGTTCCACCCCGACCTCACGGGGCGCGAGAACGTCTTCCTCAACGGCTCGATCCTCGGCATGCGCCGGCGGGAGATCGCGGAGCGGCTGGACGCGATCGTCTCGTTCGCCGAGATGGAGCGCTTCATCGACCAGCCGGTGAAGCACTACTCCTCCGGCATGTTCGTGCGCCTGGCGTTCTCGGTGGCGATGGAGGTCGACCCGGACATCCTCATCGTCGACGAGGTGCTCTCCGTCGGCGACGAACGCTTCCGCGACAAGTGCCGCGACCGCATCAACGACCTGCGCCGCCGCGGCCGCACGTTCCTCATCGTCTCGCACGACATGGACACCATCCAGTCGGTGTGCGACCGCGTCCTGGTGCTCGACCGCGGCGAAGCCGTCCTCGAGGCGGGCCCCGCGCGCGCCGTCAACGAGTACCACGCGATCAACGCGGCGGGCGACGGCGAGGGCCCCGCACGGCTCGAGTCGGGGACGCGCGAGGCGGAGATCCTCGGGGTCGAGCTGCGGGCGCCCGACGGCGGCGAGGTGACGGCGCTCGGGCCGGGGCAGGGGTTCACGGCGCTCGTGCGCTGGCGCGCCGCCCGGCGCATCGAGGGTCCGGTCTTCGGCTTCGCGCTCAGCGACGCCCAGGGCAGGGTCCTCTACGGCACCAACACCGCCATCGACGGGTGCGCCATTCCCGCGATCGAGGGCAGCGGCGCGGCGGCCCTCGAGTTCGCCCCCCTGCCCTTCCTGCGCGGCCGCTACTACCTGACGTTCGCGATTCACTCGCGCGAGCACCGCGTCTTCCACCGGCTCGACAACTGCCTGGCGCTGAGCGTCCTGCCCGACAGCGACCACGCGGGCACGGTGCGGCTCGCCGCCCGCTGGCGCATCCCCGCCTGAGGGGCGCCCATGCCCGCCGCGCGCACCCTTCCCGCCGCCCTGCCCGCGCTGGCGCTGGCCGCCGCGCTCGCCGC
>DATDCY010000278.1 GCA_036524115.1 bacterium
CACGCGGCCTGCGCTTCGCGTACCCCGGCGGCCCGCCGGTGCTCCACGGCGTCGACCTGGAGATACGCGCGGGCGAGATCGTCGCGATCCTCGGGAGCAACGGCAGCGGCAAGAGCACGCTCGCCCGCCTCCTCGCCGGGCTGCTCCCGGCCCCGCGCGGCTCCGTGAGCCTCGGAGGACGCGATCCCGCCACGCTCTCGCGGCACGAGGCCGGCCGCCTCGCCGGCTTCGTCTTCCAGAACCCCGACCACCAGATCTTCGCTGAGACGGTCGCCGCCGAGGTCGCCTTCGGCCCGCGCCTGCAGGGCTTGAGCCCGGCGGAGACCGAGCGGCGCGTGGAGGAGTCGCTGGCCGCGGTCGGCCTCCTCGCGCGGCGGGGGGCGGACCCCTTCCTCCTCTCCAAGGGCGAGCGGCAGCGCGTCGCGGTCGCCTCGGTGCTCGCGACGCGGCCCGAGGTGCTCATCCTCGACGAGCCGACCACCGGCCTCGACCGGGCCGAGGTCGACGACACCATGGCGCTCGTGCGGCGGCTCAACGCGGAGGGGCGCACCGTCGTGATGATCACGCACGCGATGCGCGTCGCCGCGGAGCACGCCGGGCGCGTCATCGCGATGGCCGGCGGCCGCGTCCTCGGCGACGGGCCGCCCGAGGAGATCTTCCATCGCCCCGACCTGCTGGAGGCGGCCTCCCTGCGCCCGCCGGGCGCCGCGGTGCTCGCCGGCCGGCTCGGCCTCGCGGCCGTGAGCGTCGCCGGCATCCTCGACGGGCTCGAGCGGACCTGAGGGGCGAAACGGGTGGACCTGTTCTTCTACCTCGAGCACGGCTCGCCGCTGCACCGGCTGCACCCCGTCACGAAGCTCGTCCTGCTCGGCGCCTGCTGCAGCGCCGGCCTCGTCCTCGCGCGCCCGGCGCACCTCGCCGCCGCGTGCGCGGGGCTCCTCGGGCTGCTCGCGCTGGCCGGGGCGCTCGGCAACCTGCGGCGCGTCTGGCTGTTCCTCGTCCTCGCGAGCGCCGCCTCGGTCGCGGTCTGGACCCTCACCGGGCGCGGCGCGACGCCGCTCTTCCTCTGGACGACCCGGGAGGGCCTCCGCGCCGGCGTCGTCGCGGCGCTGCGCATCGACCTCTTCATCCTCGCCGGGGTGCTCTTCCTCTCGGTCGCCCGCAACGAGGAGAGCGTCGCCGGGCTGCGCCGGCTCGGCCTCCCCTACCCGCTCTGCTTCGCCTTCTCGACCGCGCTGCGGCTGGCGCCGACGCTCGTCGGCACCGGCTCCGCGGTGAAGGAGGCGCAACTGGCGCGCGGCCTCGACGTGGACCGCGGCACGCCGCTGGCGCGGCTGCGCAACCACGTGCCGCTGCTCGTGCCGACGTTCCTCTCGACGATCCGCATGACCCACCACCTGGCGATGTCGCTCGAGGCGCGCGGCTTCGGCGCGGGCCGGCGGCGGACCTCGCTGCTCTCGTACGGCTTCGGCACGCGGGATGTGCTCACCCTCGCCGCCTGTGTCGGCGCCCTCGTCGCGGCGGCGCTGCTGCGGGCCGGCTAGCAGGCGGGCTCCCGGAGCCGGTTGGACGTTTCGGGTATCATCTGCAGCCGGAGGAGGAACGCGCGATGCGGACCATCACCGTGAAGTGCCCGAAGTGCCACGGGACGCTCGAGGTCGACGCGGCGACCGGAGCCGTGCTGCGCCACACGGAGGAGGCCAAGGCGAAGCCAGGAGCCGACTTCTTCGGCGCGCGGCTGCGCGAGCTCGAGGAGGAGAAGGCGCGCCGCGCCGCGCTCGTCGAGCACGGCCGGGAACGCGAGAAGACGAAAAAGGGGGAGTTCGACAAGCTCTTCCGCAAGGTCAAGGAGGAGAGCGCCTCGGACACGCCGGCGCCGCGCCCCGTGCGGGACGTGGACCTGGACTGACCCCTTCCCGGAGCGCTGCCCGGGAATTGCGGGTGTCAGCGGCCGGCGCGGTGCCCCAGGCGCTGCGCGAGCGCCAGCAGGGCCCGCGACGTCTCGTTGAGATAGGTGTAGCCGAACTTCCGGTCCGGCTCCAGGTGCGTTCCCTCCGCCCACTCGTTCCAGGCGTTGATGAACGCGTAGCGGCGCCCCCGCGGGTGGTGCTTCACCGTCAGGTCCAGCACCTTGTCCAGCCAGCGCCGGTACTCGGCGGGCGTCGCGCGGAAGAAGACGCGCGCCGCCGGCCCGCGCCGCGCCGTGTTGTCCCAGGCCACCGCGACGGTGTTGAAGAGCGGGTACTGCTTGGTCTGCACCGTGTTGACCTCGGCCAACGCGGCGTACTCGTGGATCTGGCCGAAGAACGGACCGTAGGTATCCAGCAGCGGCGCGAGGTTCTCCACGCTGGCGTTGTGCGGCGGAAACTGCACCGCCGCGTCGAAGCCGATCGGGTTCGGGTCGGAAAAGCCGCAGGTCTGGGCAGCGACGAGGTAGACGCCAGCCAGCCCGTGCCTCGCGCAGAACGCCCGCCAGCGCGCCGCCGTCCGCCCCGGCTCGGGCATCTTCTGCGTGTGGTAGACGATGAGCAGCGGCTTCTCGTCGATCCGGATGTACCGGGGGTCCTGGAAGAAGCGCAGCGCGTCCGCGATGAACGCCTCGTCGTCCTCCTCCGTGTGCTCCTGGCAGAGCAGCACCTCTTCCTCGCGGCCGTCCCAGCGGCGGGTCCAGTTCTCGTTCGCCCAGCAGAGGCAGAACTTCAGGTCCAGCTCGGGCCGCGCGAGGAACTGCTCCAGCGGCTGCTCGAGCACGGTCCGGCCGTTGAACCAGTAGCGGTAGAAGCAGAAGCCCTGGATGCCGTGCTGCTTCGCCAGCTCGACCTGGCGCTGCATGACCTCCGGCAGGCGCAGGTCGTAGAAGCCCAGCTCGCCGGGGAGGTGCGGCTGGTAGTGGCCGCGGAACATCGGCCGCGCCCGGCTGACGTTCGTCCACTCCGTGAAGCCCCGCCCCCAGTGCGCGTCGTTCTCGGCGATCGGGTGGAACTGGGGGAGGTAGAACGCGACGAGGTCGACCGCCGGCTCGTCGATGCGCGCGATCTCCTCGCGCTCGTAGTCGGGGGAATCCTGCGGGTTCGCGAAGCTCGCGCGGATCTCCTCCTCGATCACGCCGGCCCGGATCATCCCCTCGCCGCCGTGTCCGCGTCCCGCCCCCGGGTGGAGCGACTCGTAGGTGATCGGCTCGATCCCGAGCTTGGCGACATCCGGGTACGCCTGCAGGTACTGCTCGATGCTGAACCGGGCGGAGGGGCTGCGGTTCTCGCGCCACCCCATCTGCAGGTAGTGGCCGAGCGGCTCGACGCCGGCCCGGGCGACGTCCGGATTCTGGGCCAGGTACCACGGGGCGTCGAAGAGCGGACCGGGGCTCCTGCCCGCGCGCCAGCCACCGTCGAGGTAGTCGGCGAGCGGGTCGGTCCCCTCGCTGGCCGGATACTCCTGGCGGTACCACTCCGGGTCGAAGAAGGGGTTCGGCCTGCGTCCCTCGAGCACGCCGGCGGTCAGGAAGTGGCCGAGAGCGTCGGTGCCCGCCTCGGCGACCTCGGGGTACTCCTTCAGGTACCACAGCTCGTTGAAGAGCCCGAGCAGTTCCCGCCAGCGCCGCAGCGCCCAGAACCGGCGGGCCAGTGGCGAGGGCGTCGTCGAGCCGGAGCCGCGGCCGACGAGGCCGCCGAGCAGGTGTGAGAAGCCCGAGAGCCGCTGCTCGATCATCCGGTGGCGCCGCGGGCGCGCCCCCATGAGCAGCCGCAGCTGCCGCACCGCCGCGTCGTGGCGGCACGCCAGGTCCTCGTGCTGCCCGCCCAGCTCGTCGTGCCGCTGGCGCTCGTCGAGGAAGTCCGCGAAGAGCGAGGCGAAGCCCCGCCGCCGCAGGCGCGCCTGGTACGTTTCGTCGGCGAGCATCCGCTCGTAGACTTCGCCGGCGGCCGCGCAGAGCCCCTCGTGCCGGGCCGCCACCGCCCTGGGAACCTGGAGCTCGGGGGTCACGTCGGCCGCGATCGGCACGCGGTACCAGTAGCCGCTCACGACGGCGGCTGCCTGCTTCGGCGCATCCTCGGGAACGGGAAGGTCGAGCAGGCCGAGCAGGCGGGAGAACTCCGCGACCGGGTCGTAGAAGATGCTGCCGCAGTGCACCACGTGGAACGCGGGCGGGTCCGGCGCCTCGGTCAAGAGGCGGTGATAGTCCTCCCATGCGCTCCAGATCCGGCCCTGCCGCTGCGGCTCCCGGTCGCCCCCGGGCTCGAGCACCAGCTCGGCGGGATTGCGCAGGCAGAGCACGAACCTCGCGCCGGGGAGGACGGAGCGCCAGAACTCGTGCGTGAAGGCCGTGCGCGGGTCCTTCCACGCCCACGGGGCGCCGGCCGCGAACGTGGCCGCCAGCTCCCGCGCCTCCTGTCGCAGCTCGTCGAAGGCCGCGCCCCCCGACCAGCCCGGCTCCAGCGCGGGCGCTTCCTCGCCCTCGCCGGCCGCTATCGCGAGCAGCCGGTCGTTGAGCCGCGTGAAGCCGCGGTGCTCCCAGAGCCCGTCCGCCCCGCGGTCACCCGCGTCGGCGGGCTTCAGGTCGTCGTCGGCGCCGAGGCAGACGCCGCCGGCGCGCAGCAGCTGCGCCACCATGTC
The DNA here is from genome assembly GCA_036524115.1 of bacterium. Lineage (NCBI taxonomy): Bacteria > bacterium. Next base: position 4,609 of record DATDCY010000278.1, read on the forward strand.
GGTGCCCGACCCGTGCATCCCGAGGATGCAGATCGGCGGGGCGGCGTTGCCGTTTCCCATCGCGAATGCGCCGGCGGGCGGCTTCACCTCACCCGAGCCACGCGGAGAGATCGCGCCGGATCAGGTCCTGCAGCCGGAGGATATCCTCGCGGTAGATTGCGGTGAGGAAGGCCCTCGCCTCCTCGGGCATGTCCTCCCTGCTCTCGCTGACGTTGTACCGGCGCCCCACGTCCGGCACGAAGGAGGGGCTCACGCCCAGGAAGGAGAAGACGTCCCGGCAGACGGCGGCGGGGTCGGCCGCGAGGTCCTCGAAGAGGTAGACGCGGAGCTGGTCCCTCGGGAAAAGGCTCAGCCAGTGGGCGAGCTGCCGGCCGTAGTAGCCGAGGTTCACGTACCAGTTCCCCGGATTCTCCCTGATGATCGCCATGAAGTCCCCGCCCTGCTCGAGGCCCTCCTTGCGGTACATCTTGTAGTTCGAGAAGGCGCGCTCGGCGGGGTTGCGCAGCGAGACGACGAGCCTGGCCTGCGGGAGCACGTGCCGGATGTTGCGCGCCGCGCGCTGGCTCGCCAGGTAGCCCGTCGAGGCCTCGCCGATGGCGATCACGCCCGCGGGCGCCTTCGCGAACAAGGTGGCGTATTCGTCGAGGGTCGTCATGCTAAGGGCGTCCTGGGCGTACTTCTTCAGCATCGCGCCGCCTTGGGCGACCGGGCCCGGCTCCCGCTGCAGAAGGTCGACCCTGCCGAAGAAGTGCGGCTCCTTCGGCCAGCACAGGAAGGCCTGGGGGTGCTCGTCCAGATACATCGCGAGGGAGGTCGTGCCGCCCTTGTTGGCGCCGATGATGAAGAAGTTCGGCAGCTTCGGCCCGCGGGCGGCACGGCCGCCGAACAACCTGCGAAGAAACACGCGGCCTCCGACCTCCCCGTTCATCATGGCGAAAGGACGCGGAATCTTTGCACCGCCACCGGCCAAAGTCAAGGTTCGCCGGGTGCAGGATTGCCACGCCCGGCGGCCGCCTCGAAGTGCCGCGCGGCCTCCTCCCGTCGTCCCAGATCGTGGAGGAGCGTGCCGAGATTCAGGTGCGCCTGACGATTGGCTGGATCGAGCTCCAGAGACCTCGCATAGTGGGCGATCGCCTCCTCCGTCCTGCCGACACTCCGCAACGCCGCCGCGAAGTTGTTGTGTACCCACGCGAGGTCGGGATCCAGCGCAAGCGCTTGCTCGTAGTGGGAAATCGCCTCCGGGAGCCTTCCCGTCTTGGCGAAGACGAGCCCGAGATTGCCGTGTGCCGGCGCGTACCGCGCGTCAAGTCGAATCGCCTCCTGGAATTGCCCCGCCGCCGCCGCAAGCTGCCCGCTCTGCGCCAGGAGCACGCCGAGGCCGTCGTGGCCGGACGTCGAATCAGGCGCAAGCCTCAGCAGCTCCCGATAATGGCGGATGGCCTCCTGGCTGCGGCCGAGGCGGTTCATTTCCAGGCCGAGATAATACTCGGCGACCCAGTTCGCCGGTGCTGCGTTCCGCGCGTGGCTGAAGAGCGTGAGGTTGTCGCGCCACACCGGCACCTGGCGGGCGGCCGCTGCCGCAAGTGCGACGACCGCCAGCGTCCCGAAGGCTGCAATGGCGGCCTTGGGCCCCGCGCCTCGCGCGCCAATCCGGGCCAGACCCCACGTTGCCGCAACGAACGGCCCGATCAACGGGACATAGGTGTACCGATCGGCGGACGACTGCATTCCGACCTGGACGAGCCCGATCACCGGCACCAAGGTGACGAGATACCACAGCCAGCCGAACAGGAGATGCGGCTGACCGCGCCGAGCCAAGAACGTCCCGACCGTCGCGGCGACGAGCAGGGCCGTGGCCCCGAACACCTCCCACGTCCACGCCGAATGCGGCCGAAACGGATAGAAGGCCGAAAGCCCGTGAGGCCAGGCGGCCGCCCCAAGGTAGCTGACATATGAACGCGCAGCATTCCCAAGTCGCGCGGCGATCGGGAAGGACTCCCAGGCGACGAGGGAGCCGCCCTGCTGCTGGGCCAGGACCGTGACCGCCGCCGAACCGAGCGAGAGAAGAAGGAGCGGCAGCTTCTCGGCGATCGCGCGTCTGACCGGCGCCCCCCCTCCCGAGGGAGCCAGCCGGCCCAGCGGCCAGGCGTCCGCGAAAAGAAGCAGCAGGGGAAGCGTCACCAGCATCGGCTTCGCCAGCAGCCCGAGGGCAAAGCAGACGACCGTCATGGCGTACCACGAGATGCACGGCCGCCGCGCATACCGCAGCCAGGAGCCCAGGGCCAGCAACAGGAAGAGCGTGGAGAGAACGTCCTTGCGCTCGGAGATCCAGGCTACGGACTCGACGTGAAGCGGGTGGATCGCGAAGAGCAAGGCGACGAACGTGGAGGCCCAGGGCGCCGCTGTGGCGCCGCGCAGCACGGCCCAAAGAAGGAGCGTGTTCATCAGATGCAGCACGCCATTGACCGCATGCGGACCTCGAGGGCCGGGACCGAAAAGGCTGACATCGAGCATGTGCGACAGCCACGTCAGGGGATGCCAATTCGACTCGTAGAAGGTCGTGAACGCCCAGCGGACTCCCGACGCCGTCAGGCCCTTCTGAACATGCGCATTCTGCTGGACGTAGTACAGGTCGTCGAAGACATACCCATTCCCCAGCATGGGAAGAAGGACGGCCGTCGTGACCGCGGCCAGGAGAACGAGGATAGCGATCGACGGCACGGGCGAAGTGCGCCCTGTCTCAGTTGACATCGCTCCTATATATCGTGACTGGCCGCAAAAGCAACGATGGCGGACCCTTCTCGCCGGACCAATCCCTTCCTCGCGGAGCCGCTTCGCCGGGTGCACGAAGGCCCCGCGTGCGCCTATACTACGCGCCATGCCCACGCAGCCCCCGCCGCCCGACGAGCTCGCGCTCCTGCGGGCGCGCGTCTCCCTGCTCACCGCCCGGCTCGCCGAGGCGGAGGGTGGAGTCGCCCGGCGCGCGGCCCGCGGCGCGCGCGGACTGATCGATCGGTGCGCCGCGGTCGGCACGGGCCGGCGGCG
>DATDCY010000279.1 GCA_036524115.1 bacterium
CCGCGCCCGGGCTCGGGATCGCCGGCGCTCGCCGGCGCCGTCTGCTCGCCGCCGGTGCTTGTGGGCAGGGGCGTGCTCGCGGGGGCTGGCGTCGAGATCGGCCCGGAGGCGGTCATCGGGCCGGAGGCGCGCATCGGTGCCGGCGCGCGCATCCGCCGCTCCGTGGTCCTCGAGGGCGCCGACGTCCCAGCGGGCACCGACCTCGACGGCGCGGTGCTCTTCCCCGGCGGGAGGCTCGACGCGTGAGCCGCCATCTCCTGCGCGCGCTGGTCGCGGCCGCCGTGCTGCTGCCGCCCGCGCCAGCAGCCCGCGGCGAGGGCCTCCCCGACGGCGGGCTCCTGCACACGCCGTTCGGCACCCACCTCGCCAACCGCCTCGTCGCGGACGGCTTCGAGCGCAAGCGCGTCGAGGCGCTGCTGGCCGACCCGCGGCTGGCCCTCAACCAGACGACGCTCGCCTACGCGATCGTCTACCGCGAGTCCAAGGCCGACTACTCCAAGTTCCTCACCGAGGAGCGCCTCGGGCGCGCCCGCGCGTTCATCGCGGAGAACGGCGCGACCCTCGCCGCGGCCACGGCGCGCACCGGGGTCCCCGGCGAGGTCATCGCCTCGATCCTGATGATCGAGTCCGACTTCGGCGCCTACCGCAAGCTGCACCCGGTCTTCGGCGTCTTCGTGACGCTGCTCTGGGCGGCCGAGCCGGCGAACTTCGAGGCGGTGCGCGGCGCCGTGCGCAGCCGCGTGCCGGACGCCACCGCGGAGAAGATCCGCGAGCGCTCGCGGACAAAGGCGAAGTGGGCCTACGAGCAGCTGACGTACCTGCTGCGCATCGGCGAGCGCGAGAAGATCGACCTGCCGGCGCTCGAAGGCTCGTGGGCCGGCGCCTTCGGCTGGTCGCAGTTCATCCCCTCGAGCTACTGGGGCTACGCCATCGACGGCAACGGCGACGGCCGCGCCGACCTCTACACCGCGGCGGACGCGGTCTTCTCGGTCGGCAACTACCTCAAGAGCTTCGGCTGGAAGGAGGGGCTGACCGAGCAGCAGCGCCTCGCCGTCGTGCGGCGCTACAACAACAGCGAGCTCTACGCGGCGACCGTGCTCGACGCGGCGTCGCGGCTGCGCTCGCCCGCGAGAGCCGGGCCCTGAGCACCGCGAGGCGCAACCAGCGCCGCGAGGTGCGCAAGTTCAGGCGCATCTACGTGCGCTACGGCCACCCGCTGCCGCTGCACCAGGCCGTCGCGCAGAAGATCACGACGAAGGGGCTGTTCCTCCTGACGAACGGCGCCGTCTACTCGGTGGGGAGCCCGATCGCGATCGAGATCAGGGGCCCGGCGGACGCCTGGGTCGCCCGCGGCGTCGTGCGCCACGCGTTCAAGGCGCCGCCGAGCCTGGCGACGTTCACGAACCCGGGAATGGGCGTGGAGTTCACCGACGTCCCGGACGCCTGCCGCGAGTACCTCGCGTCGCTGTAGCCTACGGAACGAACACGGCGGCGGCGACGACGGTGGTCCAGAAACCGCGCTTGTCGCCGATCGCCGACTGGGTGACGTTCGCCGTCTTGTAGATCTGGTTGTTGATCTTCCAGAGCTCCTTGCGCTCGTCCCAGTGCACGTTCTCGTTGAACTCGATGCCGAGCGTCGTCGCGAGCATCGAGGCCGCCAGGTCCTCGGCGTAGTCGCCGGAGATCTCCTCGGTCAGCCCGTAGCAGTGGTGCTCGGAGAGGTAGCCGTACCGCGCCTTGTTCGAGGGGCGCGCCACGCCGATCGAGGAGGCGATGAGCCGGTTCGGCTCGTTCGTCGCCTGCTCGGCGAGCACGCAGTGCACGATCGCGCCGGGCCGCAGCATGGTGTTGCCCTTGGTGCGCGAGACCACCTTGCAGTGCGGCGGGAAGATGCTCGAGACCCGCACGAGGTTGTACTTCTCGATCTGCGCGTCGCGCAGCGCCTTCTCGAAGGACTGGAGCTTCTCCTTGTGGGTCCCCACGCCCTTCGTGAAGAAGACCTTCGTCGGCACGTACATGGCTCACCCCCCCCCGTTATGCGCGGGGCCGATGGTATGGCCGGCCCCTCCCCGTGTCAAACGCCGCGGCCGCCGCCGGGGCACGCCCGCCGGGACGCGCCGGACGCGCGCTCCTCGCGCCGCTTGAGGCGCCCGATCCGCGCGTGCAGCGCCCGGTTGCCGCGGTACTTCGCGACGAGCTCCTGCAGCGCCGCCTCCTTGCGCACCAGCAGGTTCTTGCGCCGGCGCGGCTTCTGGGTCGCGAGCAGCCAGGCCGTGAGCAGCGGCAGCGCGATCGAGGCGTCGCAGTAGGCCGTGACGTTGTTGATGGTGGCGTCCTTGACCTTGCCCCAGGAGCGCGCCTCCGAGGCCGTCGCCCCGGAGAGGCCGCCCCAGTGCGGCGCGTCCGCCGTGTACTGGATGAAGAAGTCGTGCCCCCCCTGGTCGTCCTCGAGGATCTGCCAGAGCGTCGGCTGCGTCTGCATGAAGAAGTTCTTCGGCGCGCCGCCGCCGACCATGAGCGCGCCGTTCTTCTTCGAGGCGCGCACGAGCGCCGCGGTCTCGAGCACGTCCAGCGAGGGGTCGATGGGCACGCGGTTGCCCTCGAGGTAGTTGATGACCAGGTTCATCCCGATCGAAGAGTCCCCGGGCGAGGCGACGTAGACCGGCACGCCGAGGGCCGCCGCGCGGCCGACGAAGGACTTCCCCGCCTGGGCGGCGCGCCGGTTCACCTCCTGCCCGAGGATCGCGTGCACGTCCGCGGTGGAGACCGGGCGCGTGAACTCCCGGGTGATGAAGGCCTCGACGATCGCGCGGTCGGTCTCGATCATCGTGGAGCCCTCCTGGATGAAGACGTCGTAGATGCGGGCGATGCCGGCGTCCTTCAGCTCGTTGTCGTCCACCGCGAAGTGCCCCTGGCGCATCGGGAAGTCGAAGGCCCGGTGCAGGTCGTGGTAGAGGTTCGCGCCGGTGGCGATCACCCAGTCGACCCAGCCGTTCTCCATGAGGGTGATCAGCGCGCCCGACATGCCGATGGGCGTCATCGCGCCGGCGAGCGTCAGGCAGACCGTCGCGTTCGCGCGGAGCATGTTCTCGTAGACCTGGCAGCTCTCGGCCAGGCGGCGCGCGTTGAAGCCCATGCCGGCGTAGACCTCGACGAGGTCCTTGACCGACATGCCGCGGCGCAGGCGGATCGGCTCGATGCTGCGTCCCCGCAGGTACTTTCGCTCCATCGCCTTCTCTCGGCTCATCGGCACCCTCCCCCTTGCGGCTCGCGTCTGATCGGCGAGGGACTTGTAGCATCCCGCCGCGGCTTCTTCAACCCCGCGAGCCGTTGACACCCCTGATCCTGTGCGGTTCAATGAGCTTCCCGTCGCCCTTCGAGCGGGCGCGGAGCGGCCGACGACGAGGACGACGCGGGGCGCCCGGCGCACCCGCACCGACAAGGAGAGGCAAGCGATGCACCCGTACCGCGCGACACAAGTGAGCGAGCACGTCTGGTGGGTGGGGGCCGTGGACTGGAACATCCGCGACTTCCACGGCTACGTCACCGGCCGCGGCAGCACCTACAACGCCTACCTCGTCATGGGCGAGAAGATCACGCTGATCGACACCGTCAAGGCGCCGTTCTGCGGCGAGCTGCTCAGCCGCATCGCCTCGGTCGTCGACCCGGCCGAGATCAGCTACATCGTCTCCAACCACGCCGAGATGGACCACTCGGGCGGCCTCGCGACGGTCATCGGCGCGGTCAGGCCGGAGAAGGTCTTCGCCTCCCAGCTCGGCGCGAAGGCGCTCGCGGAGCACTTCCAGCTGCCGGTGCCGGTCACCCCGGTCAAGGACGGCGAGCAGCTCGACCTCGGCAACCTCAAGCTGGCGTTCGCGGAGACCCGCATGGTGCACTGGCCCGACAGCATGGTCTCCTGGCTCCCCGCCGACGGCGTACTGTTCTCGCAGGACGGCTTCGGCATGCACCTGGCCACGAGCGAGCGCTTCGCCGACCAGATCGACGCCTCCATCATGGAGTACGAGGGCGGGCGCTACTTCGCGAACATCCTGCTGCCGTTCGCGCCCCTGGTCGCGAAGGTCATCGCGCGACTGCCCACGCTCGGCATCGCGCCGAAGGTGATCGCGCCGGACCACGGGCCGATCTGGCGGCGGGACCTCGGCACCGTCCTCGGCTGGTACGACGCCTGGACGCGCCAGCAGAAGAAGCGCAAGGCGCTCGTCGTCTACGACACGATGTGGAACAGCACCTCGCAGATGGCTCACGCGGTCGCCGACGGCCTGGATGCCGGCGGCGCGAGCGTGAAGCTGATGAGCCTCAAGGGCAACCACCGCAGCGACATCCTGCACGAGGTGCTCGACGCGGGCGCGCTGCTCGTCGGCTCGCCGACCCTCAACAACAACATGTACCCGTCCCTTGCCGACTTCCTGACGTACCTCAAGGGTCTCAAGCCGCAGAACCTGATCGGCGCCGCCTTCGGCTCCTACGGCTGGAGCGGCGAGGCGGTCGCGCAGGTCAGGGAACTGCTCGAGGCGATGAAGGTCGAGCTCGTCCACGAGGGGCTGCGACAGCGCTTCGTGCCGGACGCGAAGTGCCTCGGCGAGTGCGCCGCCCTCGGCCGGGCGACGGCCGAGAAGCTCGCCGCCCGCGTCGGCTGACGCGACGCCTCACGGGCGGGCCGGCCCGCCCCACCCGACGTCCCGCGCCTCGGTCCGCCGGAGGATGCAGCGGCAGCCGTCGCCGGTCACGCAGCGTGCGCCCATGCGCGTCGGCTCACCCCTCGCACCCTCCCGCTGCGAGCAGCCGATGGAGCGGACGAGCTGGACGATAACTTCGCTGTTGAGGCTGCGCCCGCTGCCCGCGGCCGCCATCTGAAGCCGCGCGAGCAGGGCGTCGGGAATCCCCTCGACCGTGATGCTCGCCATCGCGCGCCTCAGCCGGCGGCACCCGCCGCGGTGATGACCGCCGGTCCCGGCGCGGCAGGCGCGCCCGGGGATTCCTCGAGCAGCAGCGCCAGCGAGGCGTCGGCGGGGGCACCCTCGGCGACGAGCGCCAGGATGGCCCCGGGGTCCTCGATCAGGGCGCGCACCCGGCGCTCGCCCGCGTATTCCCAGCCGCCGCGCGGGGCGCGCACGAAGACCGGCACGGCGGCACCCGAGGCCGCGAACTCCCGCGCCACCCGGGCCTGGCCCGCGCCGGGCCCGATCACGACCTCCTCCGGCGCGCGGGGGTTCCTGGCGCGCGTCAGGCAGAGACAGACGACCCTGCCCCCCCGCGTCGGGAGCGCCGCGCGCCGGTTCCCGCCGACGGCGGCGTGGATCTGCCCCCGGGTGTACGCCCTGCCCTTCTCGAACTCCGCCGTCCCGAGCGCTTCCACCGCCAAGCTCCCTAGTGGTAGCGGGTCGCCCGCTCGCAGGCGTCGCCCTCGCGCGGCGGGCCGGGATCCTCGCCGCCGTCGCGCCGCTGCGCCTGCCGCAGCAGGCCGCCGACCATCCGCGACAGATCCTGCAGCTCGTTCGCGTACTGCGCCTCGGTCTCCGCCTTCATCTCCCCGAGCGCGACCATGAGCTCCAGCAGCGGGGTCAGCTCCATGAGCGCGCGCTTGGAAGCCGCGAAGTGGGTCGTCTTCCACTGCTTCTCCCAGAAGCCGAGGCCCGACGCCAGGTTGAGGACGAGCGCCAGGGTGTTCTCGCGGACGCGCTCGCCGACCGCGGAATGCGCCGTCCCGTTGCCGGCCTCCTGGTAGAGGCGCGTGCCGAGCGCGATGGACTTGCGGTACACGTCGAGGTTCTCGATCCGGTACGCGTTGGTGCCTGTCGTCATGGCTCTCCCCTCCCGTGGGATGTTGTGCGCCGGGAGGGAGAGCATCAAGCGTGCCAACGCCTCGGAGGCCCGAAATGGCGTGGATTACGGGCGTGCAGACCGCGCCGGGCAGCGGCGTCCAGCCCCTCTCGCGGCCAGGGCCGTGCGCGGGATGTCCCCGCCGGGCACAGCCGCACCCCGCTGAGAGCGTATCTGATCGCCTCGAGTCTCGCAGGCCGCTCAAAAGGGTCCAGATGCAAGGCGGACGACGATCCGGCGACTGAGGCGACCTCGTGGTCGCCGCAGGGAGGCGGGAGGAGTCCGACGCCGCAGATGGGCGCTGTTCAGCGGCCTGCTAGAGGTGGCCGGCGCTGGTGACGGTGAGCTTGCCGTGCTTGACGCCGCGGATGCCGGTCAGGGAATCCGCGATGCGCTTGATCACCGGCACCGGGCCGCGCAGCACGAGCACCTCCAGGCACAGGTGCGCGTCGAGATGGATGTGCAGCGTCGAGAGGATCGCCGCGTGGTGCTGGTGCTGGATGCCGGTCAGCGCATCGCCCAGCTCGTGCACGTGGTGGTCGTACACGAGCGTCAGCGTGCCGATCATCTCGCCGGCGCCGCCCTCCCAGGCCGCGTCGACGAGCCGGTTGCGGATAAGGTCGCGGATCGCCTCCGAGCGGTTGGCGTACCCCGCGCCCTCGATGAGCCCATCAAAGCTCTCGAGCAGCGGCCCCGGTATCGAGATGCCGAAGCGGACGAGCCCTCCCATCGCGCCGCCGTCCCTACGCCGGGCTCCGCCCGCCGTTGTCGATGAGCGCCCGCACCGGGGCCAGGCCGTAGGCGCTGCCCTTCTCGATCGCCGTGAGCACCGTGCCGCCGCCGGTGAAGAAGTAGTAGCGGGCGTTGTCCATGACCGAGAGGTAGAGCCCGGGGCAGAGGTTCTTGAACTCCTGCAGCGTGTCGCCGCCGCCGTAGAGCTTCATCGCCGCGCGGTTCTGGTCGATCGTCTCGTCCAGCGCCGCCGAGCCCTCGGTGAAGTGCGGCGTGAAGCCCATGACCGCGTTGACGAAGATCGTCTTCGCCTGCCCGAGGACCGCCGCCACCTGCGGGTCGCGGAACGAGCGCGGGTCGATGTCCAGGACGTAGCGCAGGCGCTCGCCCGCCTTGAAGTCGGCGAGCGCGCGGCTGCGGCAGCCGGCGGCGTCGCGCCGGTCGGCGAAATCCGACTCCACGACGAACGGCAGCTCCACGACCTTGCGTCCCGTCCGGTCCATCTCGACGAGCTGGCGCGCGGCCTCGACGTCCGACGGCGCCACCCCCTCGATCGTCACACCGTATTTCGCGCCGAGGTAGGCGTTGTACATCACGCCGCCGAGGATGAGGTGGTCGACCTTCCTGTAGATCTCGTGCAGCGGCCCGATCTTGGTGTCGTACTTGGCGCCGGCCACGACGGCGACGAACGGCCGCTCGGGCTCGAGCACCCGCCCGAGGTTCGCGATCTCCTCCTGCATCAGGTAGCCGGCGAACGACGGCAGGTGCCGCGTGACGTCCACCGTGGAGCAGTGCGGCTGCCAGGAGCCGAAGGCGTCGTTGACGAAGACGTCGGCGAGGCCGGCGAGCTGTCGCGCGAAGGAGACGCGCGCCGGGCCGTCGACCTCCTCGCCGGCGAACCAGCGCACGTTCGGCAGGTAGATGCCGCCGTAGCGCCGCGCGCGCAGCTCGCGCACCGCGAGGTTGATCGAGGTGTCGATGCCGAGGATGCCCCGCTCGCCGTCGGGCGCCAGCTGCGGGACGGCGAAGCGCGCGTGCAGCTTCTGCTCGAGGTAGGCGACGATGGACTCGACGGCGTCGGCGGCGTCGCAGCGGATGGCGCCGCTCTTCTTGTCGCGCGGCCGGCCGATGTGCGTCATGAGGATCGGGCGGCCGCCGCGCTCGACGATGCTGTAGAGCGTGCCGATCGTGCGGTCGATGCGGTAGGGGTCCTTGACGACCCCCTTCTTGACGACGTTGTGGTCGAAGCGCACGAGCACCACCTTGCCGTCGAGATCGGCGTTCTGGACCAGGGGGAGCCCGGGGTCGAGCGTCGTCATCTGCCTGCCTCCTCGCGTGGCGCGGCCGGGCGGTCGCGCGGTCCGCGTCGGATGGTATGCCAGCGCGCGGCGGCCGGTCAACCGCGGCGCGGGCACGATCCGCGCCTGCGCGCGGATCCAGCAGGCAACACTTGTTGATCTGCTTTGGATCAAGCTGGGTTCGTCGCACGTTGACACGGGAGCCACGCGAAGCAAAGCGCGATGACAAGTCTGCTCTTCTGATCCGCGCGTACGCACGGATTTGGGTGCGCGTTGTCGCGGGGCTGACGGCGGGGCTTTCCCCCGGGCGCCGCGGGGAGTAGAATCCCCCCATGGAGAAGCGGCGACTGCTGCGCCGGATCGACCTCTTCGCCGACCTCACGGACCGGGAGGCCGACACGATCCTCGATGTCATGCGGGAGCGGTCCGTCCCGCGGGGGACGACCGTCTTCCACCAGTACGACAGCGGCGGCGGGCTGTACCTGATCCTCGCCGGGTCGGTGAAGATCGCGCGCACGGGCCGCGACGGGCGCGAGGTGACGGTGGCGGTGCTCGGCGAGGGGAACTTCTTCGGCGAGATGTCGCTCATCGACGGCCAGCCGCGCTCGGCGTCCGCCACGACGATCCAGGCGACACGCCTGCTCGTCCTGGACCGGGAGCACTTCCAGCGCTACGTCCTGGCGCAGCCGCGGATCGTCGCCAAGCTGCTGCGCGAGCTCTCCAAGCGGCTGCGCGCCGCCGACCAGGCGATCGAGAACCTGGCGCTCGGTTCGGTACGCGACCGGCTGACGCACCTGCTCGGCCACCTCGGGCGGCGCGTGCCGCTCAAGGAAGGACGCGGCGTCATCGAGCGCTCGCCGACGCACCAGGAGCTGGCGGAGATGGTCGGCTCCTCGCGGGAGACCGTGACGCGCACGCTCGCCGCGATGGAGGGCGACGAGCTGATCAAGTTCGACCGGCGGCGGATCGTGCTGCTGCCCGCCTTCTTCGCCGCCGAACCCCGCGGAACGTAGGCGCGCGCCGACTCCGGCCCCTCATCACCGGCGAAGTCCTCTCCGCCCCAGCGGCTTCTCGCGGGCGCTTCCCCGGGGGGCTCACGGCGGGATGGCCCGGCTTCGCCGCTGTCACCCCCCGAACAAGACCGGATGCGCCAGGGGCAAGGTGAGGGTCGCGGTGAGGCCGCGGCCGCGGCCCGGCGAGGCGAGCTCGATCGTCCCGCCCATGCCCTCCATGATCGAGCGGCAGATGCTCAGGCCCACGCCGCTGCCCTCGATTGACGCCGACGCCTGGTAGAAGCGCTCGAAGGCGCGCTCCAGCTCCTCCGGGGCCATGCCGATGCCGTTGTCCGCGACGAGCACCACGGCGCGCCCCCCCGTGGCACGCGCCGACAGCTCGAGGCGCCGGCCAGCGGGGGCGGCGAACTTCACGGCGTTGTTCACCAGGTTCGAGACCACGTGCCAGAGCATCTCGGCGTCGGCCGTGACCGTGAGAGGCCCGGCCGCGACATCGACGGCGAACGCCGCTGCATCGAGGGCCGGCCGGTAGTCCTCGAGCACGCCCGCGAGCACCTCGTCCACCCGCACCGGCTCGAGGCGGTACACGCGATGCCCCGACTCCAGGCGCGCCAGGTCGAGCAGGTTGCGGATGACCCGCTGCTGGCGGCGGACGGTCTCCGCCATGACCTCGACGGTCTTGGCCACCGCGCCGGTGCACGCGCCGCCGAGCTGCAGACGGAGGATCTCCAGCTGCATCGCCTGCTTGGCCACCGGGGTCTTGAGCTCGTGGGAGACATCGCGGACGAGGCCGTCCTTGATCCGGTCGAGAGCGCGCAGCTCCATGTTCTGGCGCTCGAGCTCCTCCTTGGCGCGGCGCAGCGCCAGCGCCGCCTCGGCCTGCTCGGTGATGTCGCGCACCAGCTTCAGGCCCGCGACCACCTTCCCGGAAGCGTCCCGCAGCGGCGAGGACACCAGCTCCATGTGCAGCGTCTTCCCCCCATGCACGACGCTGGTGACGTGCCGGTGCACCTGGCCGTCCGCGAACGTCCGCTCGACCGGACAGCCGGGGCAAACGTGGTCGAGCCCCTCGTAGGCGCGGTGACAGAGCTCGCCGATGTGGTCGCCGAAGCGGCTGCGGTTGACCTCGTTCTGGTACGTGATGCGGAAGTCGCGGTCCTGGATGATGATGCTGTCACCGAGCGCCGCTATCACCGACTCGGCCCGCTCGTGCTCCCCCGCCGCGCGCTCCGACGCGCTGCGCGCTTCCTCGGCGAGGCGCCGCACCGGTGTGGCGTCCGTGATGACGCCGATGAACGCCGGGTGGTCGGCCCACGTCGTGAGCCAGGAGCTCTGGAGCACGTCGATCGGCCGGCCGTCGCGGGCGAGCACCGTGAACTCGAACGGGAGGTGCTCCTCGCCCCGCAGGTGCATCTCGCGGCTGGCGCGCACCTTCTCCGCCGAGTCGGGGGCGATCGTCGCGAAGAAGTCGAAGCCCGGCGCGCACGCTTCCTCCGGCGAGTACCCGAGCAGCTCGTGGAACCGGCGGTTGACGTAGACCAGACGCCCCGCCGCCAGGTCGTAGAGGAAGATGACGCTGGCCGAGTCGTCGGCGAGACGCAGGAGCAGCCCCATCCGCTCGCGCAGCTCGTCGCGCTCCGCGCGGACGCGCGCAAGCTCGGCATCCTCGGGGCGCGCCTTCGCGACCGCCCGGCCGCGCCCCGCCTTTGAAGCGGACTTCTTTCCCGCCCGCACGGCACCCCCGTTTCCCGGAGTCGGTCCGGATGCGAAACCCGCCCCGATATCTACCGTCCGCTCCAGGCGGTGTCAAGGAACGGGCAGTCATGGGATGACATTTTCACCGGGTTAACGCGCCCGTGTGCGCACACCTTGACAGCCGCGCCGGTGGCGCCATATTATTCACGGTTCGGGACACTAGGGAAGAAGGAGAAGCAGAGATGGAATGCGCGACGATCAAGGAAGGGACCCGGTGCACCTTCATGGCGAAGACGGGCTGCACGTTCAGCGGCGGCCGCTGCCTGACGGTGGTCGAGAAGTGCGAGGGCTGCAGCAACGTCAAGGAGTTCCCGTCGGGGACCTACTGCACGGTGTTCGCCAACCCGGCCTCGAAGTGGACGCTCGGCCGCTGCAACTTCGCGACGCACGTCAAGCTCGAGGTCAAGAAGGATGACAAGAAGCTCAACCCGCTGAAGGCCTCCAAGCGCAGCCAGGCCGCCAAGAAGTAGCGGCGCGCCCGCGCTGGCATCGGGCACCCGGGGCGACCCGGGTGCCCTTTTTTGTCCTATATTCCCCCTTGAGGCCCTCCGCCGGGGGGCCGCCACCGCCTTCGGTCCGGGGGAGGGAATGCCCGTGGGTCATCTCGGCCGCCACGGCCACGCCAGGCTCGCGCAACGGCTCGGGCAGTATGTGCCGGGCGCGTTCCCGTCCGAGACCCTGTGCGCGATTCTCCGGGTCCTCGTGACGGAGGAGGAGGCGCGCCTCCTGGCCCTGCTGCCGCTGCGGGACGTCTCCGCGGAGCGCGCCGCGGCGATCTGGGACACGGACCCCGGGGCGGCCCGGGCGGTGCTCGAGTCGGCCGCCGGCAAGGGCGTCGTCTACGCCTCCGGCCCGCCCGGCGCGCGGCGCTACCTGCTGGCGGCGCCGGTGCTCGGCTTCGTCGAGTTCTCGCTGATGCGGACCGACGGGAAGTTCGACGCCGGCCTGCTCTCGCGCCTCTACCACCAGTACTGCGACGTCGAGGAGGACTTCATCCGCCTGCAGGGCTCGGCGCACCCGGCGCTCGCCCGGGTCTTCGCCCAGGAGGCGATGCTCGGCGAGGAGGTCGCCTCGGAGGTCCTCAGCTGGGACCGCGTGAGCGCCGGCATCGACGCCGCCTCGCGCGTCACCGTCGGCCTCTGCTTCTGCAGGACCAAGCGGCGCCACCTGGGGGAGGGCTGCGGCGCGCCCGACGAGGTCTGCCTGACCTTCAACGACGTGGCCGCCTATCTCGCCGACTACGGCATCGCGCGCGAGATCTCGCGCGACGAGGCGCACCGCATCGCCCGCGACTGCATGGAACGCGGGCTCGTGCAGGTCGGCGACAACAAGAAGGGGGCCCTGGCGGTCATCTGCAACTGCTGCGGCTGCTGCTGCGAGGTCCTGCGCGGGCACCGGCGCTTCGGCGGCACGGGCCTGGTGAGCCCGTCGGCGTTCGTGGCCGCGGTGGAGGCGGGCGCGTGCACCGGCTGCGGCACCTGCGCCGCCCGCTGCCCGGCAGGGGCCGTCAGGCTCACGGACGGGCGCGCCGTCGTGGACGCGGGGGTCTGCCTCGGCTGCGGCGTGTGCGCCCGCTTCTGCCCGGGCGGCGCCAGCCGGATGCGGCCGCGCGCCGAGCGGCCCTTCGTGCCCGAGGACCTGGTCGAGAAGATGGTCATGGCCGGCATCGACGCGGGCAAGCTCGGCAACTTCCTCTTCGACGACCAGCGCAGCGCCGCCCACGCGCTCGCGCGCCGGACGGTCAACGGGCTGCTGCGGCTGCCGGGGCTCAGGGGCCTGCTGCTGCGCCCCGCGATCGTCGCGCGGATCGTGCACGTGGCCCGTGAGAGCGCCCGCGCGTCCTGAGCGCCGCGCCGGCCTCGAGGGCCAGCAGCGCCCGCTTGCGCGCGAGGCCGCCGGCGTAGCCGGTGAGCGTGCCGTCCGCGCCGACCACCCGGTGGCAGGGCACGACGATCGCGAGCGGGTTGCGGGCGCAGGCGGAGCCGACCGCGCGCACCGCCCGTGGCGAGCCCGCGGCGTGCGCGATCTCGCCGTAGGTCGCCGTCGCGCCGTAGGGGATCCGCCGGAGCGCCTCCCAGACCCGGCGCTGGAAGGGCGTCCCCGCCGGAGCGAGCGGGAGATCAAAGGCGGTCCGTGTTCCCGCGAAGTACGCGGCCAGCTCGCGCCGGGCCCGCGCGAGCGCCGCCCCTCCCGGCGCGGCGGCGGACGCGCCCGCGCCCCCGGCGCCCCGGCGCGCAAAGTGCAGCGCGACGAGGGCACCCCCCTCGAACGCGAGAACGAGCGGGCCGACGGGGCTGTCGATGGTTGCCGCACACGCCGAGCCGCCCCCGGGGCGGGAGGACGCGTTCCGGGCGACAAGCCGGCTGGAGCGTGCCATGCATCGACATACTGTCTCTTGCCGCTGAAGTTGCACTCCCCGATAATCTCGTCATGATCGTCACTCTCCGTTTCGGGCCCATCGTCGTCAATCCATGAGACTCGCTCGGCGCGCGCTGCCCGCTCTGCTCACCGGCGTCGGTCTTTGCTGCTCCGCCCGCGCGGCCTCGCCGCCCGCTCCGGTCCTGCAGACCGGCCAGACCAGGTGCTACGGCGAGACGGGCGCGAGCGACGCCGTCTGCGCCGGGACGGGCCAGGACGGGGAGATCAGGAGCGGTGCGCGCTGGCCCGAGCCGCGCTTCGCGGCGGAAGGCGATCAGATGATCGTCGACCGGCTGACGGGACTGGTCTGGACCAGGGACGCCAACGCAGCCGGCGGGCCGAGGACCTGGCAGGAGGCGCTTGCGTACGTCAGGACTCTCGACGCCGGAAACCACCTGGGTCACGGCGATTGGCGCCTGCCCAACGTCAACGAACTCGGGAGCCTCTTCAACGCGCAGGCCAATCTGGCCGAGTGGCTGCAGGCCCAGGGATTTCGCAATCTCCAGGTGGACTACTACTGGACGTCCACCACCTACGCCAGCTACCCGCGATACGCCTGGAGCGTCGACATCTACGGCGGCATCGTGGCCGGCCATGACAAGGCGGACCTCTACTTCGTCTGGCCGGTGCGCCGGAGGGAGCCGGGTGCCGTTTCCTTGCCGCAGACCGGCCAGAACACCTGCCATGATCAATCCGGAACCGTGAGCGCCTGCGCCGGAACCGGTCAGGACGGCGAATCGCAGGCCGGCGTCCCCTGGCCGAGCCCGCGCTTTGTCGCGAATGCCGACGGGACCGTGTCCGACAGGTTGACGGGGCTGGTGTGGAGCAGGGAAGGCCAGGCGCCCGGCCCCGAAGTCTGCAGGCCCGGCACGCGCATGACCCTGCGAGCTGCGCTACAATTCGTGACGTGTCTCAACGCCAACAGCTATCTGGGCTGGAAGGACTGGCGCCTGCCGAACCGCAACGAACTCGCGACCCTGGTGGACCGCGGCCAGGCCGACAGCTCCGCGTGGCTGAACACGTCGGGATTCTCGAGGGTGCAGTCCGCCAGCTACTGGTCCTCGAGCGCCTTCGTCTACAACCCCGGCAACTGGTGGAGCGTGAATCTTCACGACGGCGCCGTGACGACCTACGCCAGGGGACACGGCATCAACGTCTGGCCGGTCCGCGGCGGGGAGTGACGACCATGCCGGCACGGTTCGCCGCCATCTTCTTCGTGCTGCTGGCCTTGCCCCTGCCCGCCGGCGCCGGGACGATCCAGCTTCCGCGGACCGGGCAGAGCACCTGCTACGACGCGACCGGCGTCATCATCGACTGCGCCAACACCGGCCAGGACGGCGACACGCAGACCGGGGTGCCCTGGCCTTCCCCCCGCTTCACGGACAACGGGGACGGCACCGTCACCGACAACCTGACCGGGCTGATCTGGCTCAGGGACGCCAACTGCACCGACACCGTCGGGGGGATTCCGCGGGCCGGCGGGCTGCTGAACTGGCCCTCGGCGCTCACGTGGTGCAACAGCCTGGCGCACGGCAGATGCGGCCTCGCCGACAACTCCGTGGCCGGCGACTGGCGCCTCCCCAACATCAACGAGCTGAAGAGCCTCGTCGACCACTCGCGACACGACCCGGACCTGCCCGGCGGTCATCCGTTCCGCAATGTTCAACCCCTGTGGTACTGGTCGTCCACGTCGAACCCGGTCTACACCGCCGGCGCGTTCAACGTCGGGATGAGCCGCGGCAGCATCCACGTCACCGACAAGCTGCCCAGCCGGTTCGGCTCCAGCAATGTCTCGGACAAGGAGGAAAGCGCCCTCGGGGTCTGGCCGGTCCGCGGCGGGCAGCCGGCCCGCGAGCGGAGGAATCCCTCCCCTACCGTGCCTCCGGCGCCATGATCACGGCGTCGAAGAACGGCGGGAGAGGCTTCTCCTCGACGAGCCGGTAGCCGGCGACGGCGAGTTCCCTGAGCATCACGTACTTGCTGGTGTGGCGGTTGGCGTCGCCAGCCGGGAAGTAGGCGCCCCTCCCGCCTTCCGCAAGGCAGTCGCCGAACCGCGCGCTGAAGAAGAGACGGTTCAGCTTGATCACCGCGCGCAGCTTCCTCTGGTCGCCCCGATCGAAGGTGTCGTCGAGCGCGCCGTCCTCTTCGAGCGTCATGAGCAGCCAGTTGGCGAGATCGCGCTCCGCCGGCGAGAACATGCCCCGGGTGAAATACGAGTCCCGGTAGAAGTGCCGGTAGAACTGCGGGTCCAGGAGCATCCGATTGAAGTCCCGGACCAGGGCGTCCTTGAGCGCCGCGTCCTTCCCGGGACTCCTGAGAAGCTGCCGCGTGGCGTCCGACAGTCGCGAGACGAAGGGGCTCTCGGGCGGCTCCTGGGCGAGACGTCCCGCCAACTCTTCGGGGCGGGCGAGATCGTCTTCGGAAAACAGCGGCGTCTGGTTGTAGAGGATGACGACCAGCCGGCCGCCCGGCTTGAGGAAGGCGCGCAGCTTCGTGAAGTAGTCGACACGGGCGTCGAGGGCGTGATAGACGTTCGAGAGGAACACCAGGTCATACCGGTGCCTGGCGTAGAACTCGTCCAGGCCGTTGGCGGAAACCACGGCCGCGGAGAGGTTGCCGAGGCCGCGCCGCTTCGCCTCCGCCGTAATGTGCTCGACGAAGTCCGCGCGGATGTCGGTCGCGTAGACCGCGCCGCTTCCCTGGAGCCTCTCGGCAAACAGGAAGGAGGCGTAGCCCGGGCCGGCGCCAATGTCGAGGATCGACATCCCCGTCGCGATGCCCAGGGTGTCGACGAACGCCTCGAGATTGATCTTCTCCTGCCGGGAATTCTGCCGCCGGACCGCCACCTCGAGGGGAGGATGCGAAGAGGGCGGACCCGCCTGCAGGAGCCCCTGCTGCTGGGCGGGCGGCACCGGGACTTCGGCCGCAAGGGCCCGGCCGAGCATGGCCGCGCCGGTCACCGCGAGCGCAGCGCAGACCAGCCTCACGCCCTTCATGTCACCTCCGGTAGGGACTCAATTCCCCGTCGGCATAGGCCGACCGCGGGAAGGGGATGTAGTCGGGGTGATAGAACTGGATGACGACCTCGTCCGCGAAGAACCGCCCCTTCTCGGTGAGCGTCACCAGCCCCTCCCGCTCCTCGAGCAGGCCGTACCGCGCCAGCCTCTCGATCCTGTCGCCGAACTCTCTCTCCAGCGGCGTGCCCGTCACGGCTTCGTAGCGCCTGCGGTCGACGCCGGCGTGCTTCAACGAGACGCAGACCGCCCACCGGCGCACGTCGTCCGCGGTCTTGATCTTGCCGCGGGCCACGGGCAGCCTCCCCCGGTCGACGGCGGCGTGATAATCGTCGAGGCCCCTGCCGGTGTTGATGAAGAAGCGGTCCTGGAGGTTGTTCCAGGCCGAGATGCCGAATCCCAGGACGTTGGCAAGGCGGTCCGTGTGGTCCTGCAGGTACTCCGAGTTGTGCTCCGGCCCGCGGGCGAACACCCGCCTCGAGGTCTCCCGATAGCCGTTCCGCTCCGAGATCAGCAGTCCCAGCTCCTTCATGAGGTAGATCTCCTCCAGCGGGGGGAAGATCTCGGGGGAGGTGTCGTACATCTTCGTGATCGAGCCCGGCCGTGCTCCGTGGGGGACGATGCGCAGGCGGTACAGCTGATAGGCGTCGACGCCGAGGGCGGCGGCGGTCATCAGCGTCTCCACCCAGTTCTTCAGGGTCGACCCCGGGTAGCCGTAGATCAGATCGATGCTGACGCTTTCGAAGCCGGCGTCGCGGATCGCCTGGAGCGCGTCCCGTGCATCCCGGGCGGTGTGCAGCCTCCCCGTGCCCTTCAGGATGCCGTCGTCGAAGGACTGGACGCCGAGGCTGATCCGGTTCACGCCGCCAGCCTTCATCGCCCGCAGCTTGGCCCTTCCCTCCGGGCCGAGGATGGTCGTCGGCTCCGTCTCGCAGGTGATCTGACGGCAGTTCCCGAGGTCGAAGTCCTCGGCGATCCCCCGCAGGAACCTCTCCGTCTGGGCCGGGGAGAGCATCGAGGGCGTGCCGCCCCCGACGAGGATGGACGTCGGGGAGATGACCGCCCCCCCGAGGAGGCCCTGGTAGATTCGCACCTCCCGCCGCAGGGCGTCGAGGTAGCGGTCGACCTCCTCGCTCGAATTGCCGACGCAGACCACCCAGTGGCAGTAGGCGCACCTTCTCGGGCAGAAGGGGAGATGGAAGTACAGCGAATTCCGGCCTCCCGCAGCGAACGAGAAGCCGCGGAAGATGTCCTCCTGGGTCGCCTCGGGATACTTGGTGATCGGCGGGTAATAGATGGCGGGGAAGTAGCCGCCGTCCAGCGGCAGGAACCCGGCCTTGCGCAGCTCCTCCGTGGCAAAGGATCGAATCCTCGCGCTCGCCAGTGCCAACATCTCAGCGTGCTGCATCGCTCTTGTCCGGCCTGGGGGCCGCCCGGGTGAAGACAAGGACATCCTCCAGGGGGACGAGATCGGCGTACTCCCGCTGCAGGGCATACCCCGCGCGTGCAAACGCCTCCCTGCCCGCCTGCGACAGCCCCGACGTGAACAAGGCGTCGCTTCTCAGGAACTTCCGGAATCGCTGGACGATCAGGAGCTTGTTGATCATCCTGGCCTTTTCACCGGAAACCCAGGTTGCGTTCGGTGTCCCCCGCACCACGCTCTGCCGGTTGTTGGAGAGGGCGAGCCATTGAACGAACTCCCGCTCTCCGGGGCTGAATGCCAGATCCTTCCTGAGGGCCTCGCCGTCGAGGAAGGCCATGCCGAAGTTGGCGTCCGCCAGCGTGGCGTTGAAATCCCCGGCAACCGCAGCGGCCAGACCCGCAGCAGCGCCCGATCCCGCCGACGCCCTCATCACCTCCGGGGTGGATTCCCGAAAGACCCGGGAGAACGGGGAGTCGAGGCGTTCCCGCAGGATCTCCCTGGCAAGCGCTTCGTGGTCGTCGGTGAAATCGGCCGCGGAGAAGTCGGGGACGCTCTTCTGGAGGATGAGGACGAGCCGCCCGCCCGGCGCCAACGACCCCAGGAGGTATCTCAGGAACTCGGCTTCCTTCCCGTAGTCCATGAGGACGTGGAACATGGCGATCAGCTCGTAGGTGTCCGATCGATAGAAGGGGTCGAGGCCGTCGCGTTTCACCAACGCGGGGACGATGTTCGGAAGCCCCCGTGCCGCTGCCTGCTCCTGCACGTACCGCACGCAGCCCTCGTTGACATCGGTGGCGTACACTCTTCCCTGCCCGTGGAGCCGATCGGCGAAGGCGTATGCGAACTGGCCGGTGCCGGTGCCGAGATCCAGGATGGTCATCCCCGGCCTGATCGCCAGCACGTCCCAGAGCGCCGCCGTGTTCAGCATCTCGAAGCGCCGGCTGTCGCGCTCGATCCTCCCGGGGACGAGGACGCCGCTCTGGGTGCCCGAATGCGCAGCCGCCGCGGGGTTCCCGGCCGCGACGAGCAGCGCCGGCACCAGGCACAGGAGCCGGAAGGCGGCCGTTCCGTGGTTCTTCATCGCTCGTCCGTCCTCTTGCCGGCGACGCGGCTCATGACGCGGTAGGCGCAGACATCGCCGCAGACGCTGCACCCCGCTCCTTTCTCGCCGGCCTGCCTGAGCACGGTCCTCACCCGCTCGTCCCGGGCGAACGGCAGCTGGTCCTTCCAGGAGCCGGCCTCACGCGCGACGGAAAGAGCGTGATCCATCTCCCGGTCCTTTCCCCGCGCCAGATCGGCGCCGTGGCAGGCCAGCGCCGCGACGATGCAGCCCTCCCTGGTCTGCTCCTCGTCCGGCATGCCGAGGTGCTCCGCCGGCGTCACGGCGAAGATTTCGTCGGCCCCGGCGAGGAGGGCGATGATCTGCCCCATGGCGGCGCTGGCGTGATCGAACCCCAGCGAGATGTCGGTGACCTGGGGGCCGAAGCAGGTGATGGGGACGCGCAGCAGCTCCTTCTGATAGCGGATGAAGGGGCCGATCCTGTCGGCAGGCAGGTGCCCCCCGGAGCCGGCCATGATCTGCACGCCGGCCGCCCTGGCGCGGCCGACATACTCGGCCATCGTCTTCAGCTCCTCGTACTGCGGGCCGTCGAGCGCGTCGTGAATGCAGCCCGAGCGGAAGGAGCCGACGACGGACAGGGTCGTGCCGTGCTCCTTTGCCAGCGCGAGGATCTCGTCGAAATGGCGGCAGTAGGGGTTCTCCCGGTCGTTGTGCGCGATCCAGGCGCTCATGATCGAGCCGGACTTGCTGCAGCAGGGCATCACGCGCCCGCTGTCGTTCAGCCCCGCCACGATCGACCGGGAAATGCCCAGCGGCAGCAGCAGCACCTCGATGCCCTGCTCGATGTCCCTCCTGGCCGCCTCGATGAATTCGCCTTCGGCGAGATCGACGAAGGGCCTCTGGCGGAGGCAGGCGTCGGCCATGACACCGATGGGATGGCACAACGCAAGGGGGGCGGCCACGGCGTCCCGGAGGCGCCGGTGCATCTCCCGCACGTCGCCGCCGGCGCTGCCGTCGTGGACGACGGCCGCCCCCTGCTCGACGGCGATCTTCGCCTTCCTGACGACCGTCTCCATGTCCGGCTCCGCCGTGGACGTGCCGACGATGCAGGCGAATTTCGCCCTGAGGCCCTTCCCGATGCCGACCGGCCGCACCCCCGCCCGCCCGGACGTGATGATCACCGCCTCGCCGGCGGCGTGGGCGGCGGCGAGCGCCTCGACGGGCACCTGCTCCCGGTGGGCCACCTCGGCTACTTCCTTCGGCGAAACAGGCATATCCCTAGGGCGATGTGGTGAACGAGCGGCCCTCGACCCCTTTCCAGTAACGCTCGACCGCGGCCGCCAGGTCCTCCTCCCGCCCGATCAGACACTCGGGGACCGCCTCGCGCCCGGAGAACCCCCCGGCGCCCCCGGTGAAGAAGGACAGGACCGTTTCCCCTTCCCGGATCGTACCCTCGTCGATCGCCTGGAGCGTGCCGGCAAGGGCCATGATCCCCGCCTTCTCCATGATCTCCTCCCGGCCGTTCACCTCCCTCGTCTTCACGGGGATGTCGTTGTTCGCGAGCTCTCGCAGCAGCAGCGGCAGGCGCCTTTCGTACTCCTCCCGCCGCAGGGCGCGCAATTCGCCGCCGTAGCGCTCCAGGTGCCGGCAAAGCAGGGGATAGCTCCCCTCGGGGTTGGTGTTGTACAGCGCCTGATCCAGCAGGTCGTCCGAGACGCACTCGGCGTCCTCGGCCTCGATCCGCCGGTGCCCCTTCCGCCAGGCCCGCGCCATCGGCGAGCGCGCTTCCTGCTGAATCCCGAGGAACTTCGGCACGCCCTCGACGCCCATGGCGCCTTCGCGCACCAGCGCTCCGACCCGGTCGTAGAAGCCGATGGGGCCGAACCCCGCGCAGATCGTCTGGCTCACCCAGTCGAAGCGCAGCCGCCGCTCCACCATGGTCTCGAAGACGAACAGCGCCCGCAGGCCCGTGGCGGCGAAGCGCCACTCCAGCGCCGGAACGTGCGGGATCCCGCTCATCTCCGCGAAGAGCAGGGCGGCCCTCTTGACGTCCCTCTCCGGCCTGTCGACCGAGATGACGTGCGCGCCGGGGAACGCGAAGGAGGCGTCGTCGAGCTTCCAGGAAGTGGCGTCCGGGTGGAAGAAGAAGGTCTCGACGCCCGCGCTGCGGCCGTACAGCGAAAGGGCCGCGCCGAGATTGGCCCCCGAGGAGAAGGCCGCCGCCCGGTAACCCCTCTTGCGGCACAGGGCCATGACGAAACAGGCTTCCAGCGACTTGAAGGTGCCGGACGCCATCAGCGTCGATTCGTCGTCGAGATAGACCCGGACGCCCTTGTATTCGAGGAACTCCAGGATCCGGGCCCCTTCCCGGAGGCTGACCCGACGATAATCGTCCTCGCTCAATTCATCGAACCCGATTGCCCGATGGTAGCGAAGGATCAGGCTCTCTCCCGGGGCGAACGCCGGGTCGACGTGCCTATCCACGGCTCGGACTCTTCGGCCGGGAGCGCACGGTCTTCCGAATGAGCGCGAGGATCTCGGCTTCGGAGACGCCGCGCTCCCGGCTTGCGGCACGCAGGGCGCGGAGGATCGCGGCGCTCTCGCGCCTCCCCGGGGCGAGCCCGAGCTTCCGGCAGAACGGCTCGAGCGCGTCGGTGTAATCCACCGGGAGCGTGAAGGCGAACTTCCTGGCCGCGCCGATCGCCTCCGGCTCGAAGGGCTCGAAACCGCGGCGGTTGCCGGACGCCGCGTTGCGGATGTGCTGGACCGGCGAGTGGAGAAACGTGAATTCCCCGACGACGGCCTTCACGCGGCACTTGTCGATCCCGGAGAGTTTCTCGACGAGCCCCGAGAGGGCGCTCACCTTCTCCAGCCGGAGCCCGGTCCGCACGCCGTGGAGCACCTCCAGCGCGAGCACCACCTCTTCCAGAGCGGCGTTGCCCCCGCGGTCCCCCAGGCCGTTCGTCACGACGTCCGCGCCGGCGGCGCCGGCGGCGAGGCCGGCGAGCGTGTTCGCCGTCGCGAGGCCGAAATCGTTGTGACAATGCACGACGATCGGCAGGGAGCATTTCTTCTTCGCGCCGGAGACCATGGCCGTCATCAGCTCCGGTGTGGCGACGCCGGTCGTGTCGTAGAGGATGACCCGATCCGCGCCGGCTCCCTGGCCCTCGCGCATCAGCCGGACGAGAAATGCGAGATCCGTCCTCGTGGCGTCGACAAAGCCCAGCCCCACCCGCACCCGGCGTCTCTTCGCGTGGGCCAATCCGTCCCGGAGCAGCCCGGGCAGGCCGCCCTTGCTGATCTTGTAGTAGTCCTTGAGATTCAGGAGGGTGTCGGACGTGGGAACCAGCAGCTCGACCCGATCGAGGCTCGATGCCGCGGCGACGTCGATATCCTCCCTGCACCTCGCGCGGTGGGCGAGGACGAGCGCCGATGTCCGGATTCGCAGGCCGCGGGACTTGATCGCCGCCGCCAGGGGCAGGCAGCCCCGGATGCCGTAGGGCATGCCGATCTCGATCTCCGGGACCCGCATCTCCTCGAGCATCAGAACGATCTTCAGCTTCTGCGCGAGGGACAGCTCGACGCCGGGCAGCTCCAGCCCCTCGCGCAGGGTGGAATCTCTGATGAGCACGGGCTTCACGATCACTCGGTCTCCTGTTGACTTACCTGCTGACGAGCAGGAGGGCGACGCCGCCGACCGCCACGGCCGTCGCCAGGCCGGCCTTCAGGGAAATTCGTTCCCCGAGCAGGATAGCTGCGATGGGCAGGATGAACAAGGGCGCCGTGGAGCCGAGCGCGCCGGCGAGAGAAGCGTCGAGATGCTTCAGCGACAGCAGGGAGAGCCAGAAGCCGCCAAAGACCACGATGAAGACGATGAGGGAGACCTTTCGCAGGAGCCTCGGGTCTCCGAAGGGAGCCACCCAGCCCCGCAGCTGGCGACTGAGGAATCCCCAGCAGAGCAGTCCGCCGACGCCCCAGAGCATCCGGATCAGGGTGGCCTGCACCGAGGGGACGGCGCGGACGCCGATCTTGGCGCAGATGATCCCGGCGGTCATGAAGAGGACGGAGAGGAGCCGGAGCACGACCCCCCGCGACGTGCCGCCTGCCAGCCCCACGCGCGCCTGGCGCGCCTGCACGACCCAGGCGACGCCGCCCACGGTGAGGCAGATGCCGGCCCACGCGGCGATGGATGGTCGCTCGCCCAGGAAGATGACGGCGGAAGCGGCCACGCAGACAGGGACGAGGGTTCCCATGAGCGAGGAGAGACTCGGGCCCAGGTGCATCAGGGAGAGGAAGAAAAACGTATCCCCGAGGGTGATCCCGAGCAGACCGCTGATCCCGAGGTAGAGAAAGTCGTGCAGGCTCATCGGCTCCAGGCGGATCACGAGAAAGGCCGCGGCGAGAAAGAGGCTGCCGATGACGCCCTTGCCCAGGTTCATGCTGAACGGGGAGATCTCCTCCCCGATCTTGCGCCACAACACGGTGCCGAGGGCCCAGGAGGCGGAGGATGCCAACGCCACGAGACCGAAGAAGAGCTGGCTGTCCACAACCTCCCCGAACTGCCGCGCCTCTGGCTAAAAGAAGTTGTAGTCGGTGACGGCCACGGCCAGGTTCCGGGCCTTTGCCAGCTCGGCTTCGGTCGGGACAGTCGACCGCACCGTGATCTCGAACGTGACCGTCCCGGCGGTGCGCCCCGCCGTGTAGTGCGTCGCGCTCTCGCCGTTCTTGCCGGTCAACCCCTTGTCGTCCCGCAACTCTCCGCCGCCGCTGGCGATCGCGTACTCGACCTCGGTGTTGTCGTTCGGGTTGTCGTTGATGTCGGTCACCAGCACCGACAGCTCGGCGCGGCTCCGGCCATCGGCCGGCAGCTTTTCCGGATTGAGCGTGATGGCGATCTTCGCCGGGGCATCGCTGCGCAGCTCGATCGACACCGTGCCGCTGATCTCCGCGGTCCTGTCGGTCGCCGTGATCAGCACGATGCCGATCTTCTTCCCGGCGGTGTAGACCGCGCGCGCCTCGCCTTTCCTGTCGGTGATGTCCTTCACCGTCCGGATCGAGCCGGCTCCGGAGGCAACGCCGAAGTCGACCGTGTGGCCCTCTACCGGCGCGCCGCCGAGGGTCACCCGCGCCGTGATCCGCGCCTGGCTCCTGCCATCCGCCGTCAGCCATTCGTCGCTGGAGGTCACCGCGATCTCGTACCCCGCCGCCATCGCAGCGGTTTCCTGCGCCGGCTCGAGCTCGAGCTGGGCGGCCGCCGTGATGTAGGTCTTCACCCAGGCCGAGCCGGTGCTGTTGCTCACCATGTCGCGCGCCACGATGATCGCCGTCTTCGCAGCGAAGCCGGCGACATAGGTCAGTTCCACCCGGCCGAACAGGTCGGTCTCGAGCCAGCGGTCCTGCGTGATCCTGCCGCCGACCTGGTCGGCGAAGTCCCCGCCGCCGACCACGCCGGTGTACGTCGAGGTCGTGGCCAGCAGGAATTTCACCTTGTGGCCGGGAACGGCCTTGCCATTGGCATCCGTCACCGTCACGGCAACCTTGGACCTGGAGACCTCATCCGCCTTCAGCTCGTTCGGCTCGGCGGCCACCGCGACGGTGAGGCCAGGGTCGATCGCGAGCACCGTCGTGTCGGTGAGCGTGGTTTCGGCGCCCAGACGCTCGAGACGGCCGACGACCACGGCCCGGGGGTAGCGGTCCTGCCACCCGGCTCGATAGGAGCCGCCATAGACCCCGGGCTCCGTCTCCGTCAGCGGCTGCCGTGTGATCGGCGCGAGAACCGTCCGGGTCGTCCCGTCGCGCATGAGCGCCACCGCAGCCAGGTAGTAGGGCGTGTCGACCTGCAAATACTCGAAGGTGTAGGACTGCACGCCGGCTTCCAGCTGCTCGACGGGCTCCACCCCCGGGGCGGCCGGGTCGAAGGGCACCGTGCTCGCGTAGACGCGGTAGCTCTCGACGTCGCGCAGATTGACCTCGCCCGGCTCGTAGAAGGCCTTTTCCTCGAGATAGACCCCCCAGCCGCGCCAGTCGAGGGTGATCCTGCCGCCGAGGTCGGGGTAGTGCACGAGGTCGAAGGTTGCCGTCGCGCCGGGGTTCCCTTCCAGGGTCACGTGAAGCGTGTCGCCGGCCACGAGCTTGCCGGAGAAGCCGGAGACCTTGGCCGCGTCGTGGCCCACCGACGAGATGGCGGGGGGCTGGGACGCCGGGACGTCGTCCACGGAGGCGGTGAAGCTCTCGACGAGGGCGCTGCGGAGATAGGGACGCCTCTTCCCTGGGGGGAGAGCGCGGGCGCCGTCGGGGTCGGGGACCGGGGGGCCGTAGCTCCCGAGCTGGACCGAGACCACGCCGGAGAGGAAGGCGCCGAGGGGCCTGGAATCGAAGGCCTTGGGCTGGCCCAGCCGCTCGCGGTCGCTGTTGACCCGCTCTCGCTCCGCCGGGCTCAGGGACCTCCCGGGCTCGTCGTCCCCGGCCTTCCTGGTCTGCTCCTTGCCGTCGACCGAGACGGCGTACTTCCTGGCCCCATCGTCCCAGGTCAGGTCCACGTGGATCGATTCGCCGCGGGCCACCGGCCGGTCCAGCTCGACGACCGGTCCCCAGAGGCCGATCCCGTGATGTCGATACTCATCGCCTTTTCCCGGGCCGCGAAACGTGAGCGTGGGGTTGCGGCCCGCAGCCGGCGCCCAGCTCACCTGCAGGCGCAGCACCTGGACGCCGGAACGGTCCAGCAGGGAGAAGACGGTCTCCCCCGCCGCCGCCGGGGTGTCGCCCGTGCGCTGCAGGTCGAAGGAGATGGCTCCCCGGCTCGCCCCCGCGAAGGAGACGGGCAGCGCGAGGGAGTCCGCGACCTCCGACTGGTTCCAGCCCTTCCCCCCGAACGTCCGCCCCGCGACCTCACGGGCCGGGACGGCGCTCGCGCCCGCGAGCAGCCAGATGCCGAGGACCCCGAGAGAACACCATTTCTTTCCCATGGCTGATGCTCCCCTCACTGCCCGGGGGCCAGGATATGCCAGCCGTCCGTCGTCGAGGTCTTGCGGTGGCAGTTGTTGGCCGCGAGGTTGGCGCCGCTGACCCCCCAGGTGCTGAGGCCCGTGTCGATGCAGCTCTGGATGAGCAGCGCCGGCAGCCCGCTGGCGTGCGGGCTGTGGCACTTGGAGCAGGTGAACGCGTGGGCCTTGCTGCCCGGCCCGTCGGCGCCGCCGACGGTGCCGCTGCCGTACCAGTTGGCGTAGTCCGCGCCGTACCACCCGCTGTTCGCGACGACCCAGCCGCAGCCCGAGGGCGGGCACTGCTTGGAGGTGCACGACTGGGAGAAGGGATAATTCCCGTTGTCGCAGCCGCTCGAGCAGCCCATCTGCAGGCCCATCCCGCAAACGGCATTGACCGGGTCGCGGTTGCCGGAGAAGAGGTCCACCTTGGACGCACCCGTCCCCCCCAGGCAGGAGTTGCTGTGGCCGTTGGTCATCCCGGGAAGCCAGAGCTTGGAGCTGCCGTAGTAGTCCATCGTGTCCACATTCGCGCCGTGGCACAGGGCGCAGAGCCCCGCCGTCTCGTCCACGGTGTCCATCGCCGCGTTCTTCGTCGGCCAGTTGCTGTTCTGGTCGATGAAGTACCCGCCCTTGTCCCGCGACGTGCTCAGGCCCCGGGGCGTCGTGCTGTATCTGCCGACCTGGGTCGTGTACGTGTACGTGCTGCGGGGCGGAAGCTCGGGTGGATAGGGGTTGCCCACCCAGGTGCCCCGGAGGTAGGGCTTCCCACTGGGGCCGAAGGTGTCGTGGACGTCGTGGCAGTACGAACAGCGGATCGTCCCCTTGGGCTCCAGGGTCGGGGAGGTCCGCTCGACCATCCCGTTCCCGCGGACGTTGGCGGCCACGCTCGAGGATTGCCCGGCGGCGTCGAAGCTCGCGGTGTGCACCGACGCGACGCGACGCTTCAGGCGCGAGTCGTAGGCGGACATCCAAAAGCCCTGCGTCCAATCGGAGGCCTTGGTTGCGTAGGACGACGAGGTGTAGAGCCAGCCGTGGTCCTCGGACTCCTGGTTGCCGTCCGATGTTGGGAAGGTGGCGACCGGAAATCCGACGGGAGTCGTCTTCGTGTTGTAGCCCCACTCACTGACGGGGGTCGCCACGCCCTCGTGACACCCCCAGCAGATGTCGGCCTCGTTGGCCCTTCCGTTGATGGAGGCCACCGTGCCCGGGCCGCCGAGGCCGATCCCCCCGGCGTAGGCGATGCCCAGTTGGGTCCGCATGTTCGTGGAGCCGAGGTTGGGATTGCTCCAGCTGGTGGGCGGCAGGGGAATCCGCACTCCCTTGTAGTGACCGGCGTGGCAGTCCTTGCAGGTGCCCGACCCCCCGGGTGCCGTGATGTGCGAGCTGGCCATCGTGACGACCGGGGCGAGGGTCCCGCCGCCGCCATTGTGGCAGGAGGAGCAGGCCACCGTCGTGCTTCCCCAGGCCGGCGTCGCCGCGCCATGACAGGTGCTGGCCGGCGTGCCGGCGCAGGTCCCGTCGTCGATCCCGTCGCCGGCGCTGCCGGTGAGGATGCCGAAGCCGTCGGGGTCGTTGTAGATCACCACTGCGTTGTCGGTGTAGGAAAGCTGGCTGCCGTTGTATGCGGCCGTGGCGGCCGTGCCGTCGAAGGCCAGCTGCCCGGCGCCATCCTGGTGGCTGTTCGTGTAGGAGGTCGTCCCGGGGTGGCACGAGTTGCACTCCGTGTAGTCCGTGTCGCTGTTCGCGTGCGCGGCGTGGCTGCCTGCGCTGGGCCCCGATGTCGGCGGGGAGGCGTGGCAGCTCTCGCAGCCGAAGGCGGGGCCCCGGGAGGGGGTCGCCGTCGCCGACTGGGCGTCGTTGCTGGTGGCGTTCAACGGGTCTGCGCTGTCCCTGGCGCGCACGCCGTAGCAGTAGGTGAGGCCGTTCGCGAGCCCCGTGTCCTGGAAGGAGGTCGAGCCCAGGCCGGGCCGATACAGGTTGATGCCGTCCCAGAGCCCGGCGCAGGAGGCGTTCTGGACGCGGTAGAGATCATAGAAGACCGGGGGGGTGGTTGCCAGCCCGGGGTCGGTGGCGCTGTTCCAGGAGACCTGGACCACGCCGTCCGTGCTGGCGTCCTGCGCCGCGATCCCGGAGACGCCTCCGTTCCACGTCGGCGGAAAGGTGTCCAGGATTGTCTCGTTGAGGGTGACCTGGTTCGCGATTCCCGGGTAGCTGTCGTAGGCGATCCGGTGGTTCACGGAACCGTAGAAGTAGTTGTAGTAGTAGAAGAGGATCGCCAGACGGCTGCCCGCCGGCACCGTCACCGCGAGGGGACTCAGATTGAGCGAGTAGGCGGCCATCGCGGTGGTGAGCCCCCCCGTCTGCACGTACCGCGTCATGTCCGCCGTGTGGTTTCCGCTGGCGTCCACCGCGGCAAAGACCACAAGCACCTGTTCGAGGTAGGAGAGGTTGAGCTCACCCTGGAAGCCGAAAGTGTTCCCGGTGGCCGATCCGGTGACCCGGGTCTTGTTCGCGTACGGCGCGCTGTAGAACCCGGCGAAGTTGCGCCACTGATAGCTCCACGGCGTGGCGTCCGATGCCATGTAGTTCTCGGTGCTTTCCGTTCCGCAGTTCTTCGCCGTGGTCAGGAGCCCCAGGCCCGCCGGCGGTGCCGCGGGCGTCGGCACCGCGTTCCACAGGGGTGCGCCACTGACCGCGAGGTTGGCGGTGGCAGTCCCGCAGGTCAGGCTCAGGTTCGTGTTGACCGAGCCCCAGAGGTTGGTGGCGCCGGCGGGCTTGGTGAGGTAGTAGACCGTCTGTGAGCTCGTCGGAGGGGTTGCCGCCCCCGGCGCCACGCCGGCGGAGATGTCGGTGTTGGTGGTCTCGTTCCTGGTGACCCAGTTGTCCTTGGCGCGGACGCCGAAGTAGTAGGTCGTGCCGACCGTGAGTCCCGTCACCGTGGTGCTCGTCCCCGTCAAGTCCGTGGCGATGGGCGGCCCGACGAAGACCGCGGCCGCGGAGTTCGTCGTTGAGGCATAGAGATCGTAGCTGACCGGGTTCGAGGGGTAGGCGTCGGTGGCCGCGTTCCAGGTCACGTTCAAGACCCCGCCCAGGTTGGGGTTCGTGGCGGCGATGCCGGAGTTCGGGGACCAGGCCGGAGGCGCCGTGTCCGGCGTGTAGTACCAGCCCGGCGTCGTCGAGCCGGCGTGGCAGTCGACGTTCGTGCAGGTGCTCGAGGCCGCGACGAAGGCGCCGTCGGCGTCGGTGCCGCCCGTGATCGTCTTGAACCTGCTGCTCACGCCGTCCATGACGTCGGCGGGCGGGGCGGACTGGTCGCCCGAGTGAGCGCCGCCGGGGTGGCACCAGTTGCACGTGCTGGCGTTGTCCGCGCTCGTCCCCGGGTTGCCGGCCACGATCGCCGCGACGTGCTTCTGGTGCGCGCCGGGGCGGTTCTCGTAACCCGAACCGTTCTGCACGCCGCCGTCCGGGTAGACGTTCGCGCCGCTTGTGCCGTGGCAGGCGCTGCAGCTGCCCGGACCGATGTCGCGGGCGCGCAGCGGGCTGACGGTCGGCATGGTCCCGGCCGCCGGGCCGATCCGGTGGCTGGCGTCGTCCAGGTGACAGGCGGCGTTGGCGCAGCCGCCACTGGACGGGTTGTAGTTCGCGTCGTCGGTCGAGGCGGCGTTGCCGTCGTCGTTCATCGTCACGCTGCCGTCCCGGTGGTCCGTGGCCGGCACGTAGGTGTAGCTGCCGTTGAGCACGGCCGGGTCCTGCACGACGAAGCCGTCCAGGGTGCCGTTGGCCTTCACGCCGTGGCAGATCCCACACTCGTTGTGGTTGCCCTTGAGCGCGGCGGTGTTCCCGGGCGTGATCGAGTCGTGATAGACCGCCTCGGCGCCGGCAGCGTGCAGGTTGTAGTTCGCGCCCCCGTCGGCGGCACCCGTCGGCGGGTAGCCGTGGCAACTCGTGCACGAGGCCCCGCCGAAATTGACCGCGGACACGCTCCAGTTCGAGTTCTCGAGCCGGTGCCCGGCGTCGTTCCCGTGGCAGACCGCGGCGTTGCTGCAGCCGAAGTTCGCCTCGTCGTACCCGGTGCCGGTCGAGGGTTGCGGGCCGTTCATCTGGATGGCGCCATCTCCGTGCATGCCCGAGCCATCCCGCGGGTTCCAGAAGTTCGCCCCCGCCGTGTAACCGGCGTGCCTGTCGCTGCGGGAGTTCGCCCCGTGGCAGGTTCTGCAGGTCTGGTGCGTCCCGGCCGCCAGGAGCTCGGACGAGGCGTCGCCGTCCCAGTTGTACCCGTGCTCGACGGAGTTGTCCGCGCCGTTGTGCGCGCCGCCGCCGAAGGTCCAGTCATTTGCGAACCCGCCATGGCAATTGGCGCACTCCGTCCCGTCGGTGTTGGCCGCGCTCGTGTCCCAGCGACGTCTCCAACTCCCGGCGTCGCCGTTGTTCACCGTCGGGCCGTGGCACGTCGCGAAGGCGCCGCCGTTCGGGCCGCAGGTGGGCGTAGCGGCGTCGACGAAGCCGACGCTCGAGTCGAGATGGACTCTCGGGAGGCTGCCGTCGAGGGACCCGACGCTGGCGTCGAACACGCCGTCGATGTGGTTGGCCGCCGGCTCCGTCGGCGTTGTCGTGTGGCACGTGGCGCAGTCGCCCACGACCGGGCCGTCCGCGCCGTCGGCGTCCCAGGAGCCGTCGTGGCTGTTGCCCGTGACGCTGGGTGTCACGGCGTGCAGCCCGCTCACCGGGGCGTTCGCGCCGCCGCCGATGTAACTGCCGTCATGGCAGTCCAGGCAGGCCAGCGTCGTCGCGCTCGTCCAGTCGCGCCCGTCCGTCACCGCGTGGCAGGTATTCGCGCACACGCCCGTCGCCGGCGTGTACGGGAACGCAACGTCGTGGCTGCCGTTGAAGTGCGCTGCGTGCCGTCCCGCCGCCGCCCCCGCGCCGTGGCAATCGCTGCAGCCCCCGGACACGTACGCGCTGTTGTTCAGGTGCGGCGTGTGCTCGCCCGACGTCAGCGGCCAGCCGCTGAGGATCCCGCTGGCGTACAGCATCTTGCCGCTCGCGGCGTGGCAGTCGGCGCAGGAGGCCAGCGTCGTCGCGCTCCACGCGCCCGCGCCGCCCGAGCTGTTGTGACAGCCGTTGGCCGCGCCGTCGCAGTTCGCCTCCGTGTCGAAGGCGCTCGTGTAGTCGAACGCCGCCGTCATGTACGAACCGCCGAAGTTCACCGTCCCGCCCGTCCCGTGGATGCCCGTCCCCGGCGGCTGCGACCGGCCGTCGTGCGGGTGGCACACCTGGCAGCCTGCGACGTAGCCCGAGGCGACGTGCGCGTCGTGCGTCGCCTGGCTCTTGGTCGTCCCGAGGTGGCTGCGGCCGTTGGCCGCGTGGCAGTCGTTGCAGGAGGACTGCGCCCGCCAGCCCCCCAGCGCATCCTTGTTGTGGCTGTGGCACGTGTTGCAGTCGGTCCCCGGAGCCTGCTGCCCGCCCTTGTGCGTGGTGCTCGGCGAGTTGATCCACGCCGACAGCGGCGAGTACCCGCTCCCATGGCAATCGGCGACGTCGCAGACGCCGTTCGCGTCGCCGGTGCGGAAGAAGTCGAGGATGGTCGTGGAGTTGGCGTGGTAGTCCCCCGTCGAGGCAAGGTCCCACTTGGGCGTGTCGTAGACGACCGTCTCCGTGCCGGCCCTGTTCGCGAACTGGGACAGCGGCGCCTTGTAGTACCCGGCCCTCTTGGCCTTCTCCGGGATCATCATCACGTTCGAGGTGGTTCCCACCCCCTCGGCGTGCTCGTCGTGACAGTCCTGGCAGCCCACCCCGCCGGCGCTCGCCGTCTGGTGCGCCTGGTAGCTCTGGTGACAGGAGATGCAGATGCCCACCAGCGGGTTGCCCATCGCCGAGCCCGTGTCCCACGCCTGCAGCGTGCCGCTGAGGTTGAACTTCCGGAGGTACCGGTCCTGGTCCGTCGACCCCGACGTGTCGTTCGCGTGCGGCTTCTGCGCCGGGTCCAGCCCCACGTGGCACGCGGTGCAGGTGTAGCCCATCGTGACCTCGGTGCCGCTCGCGTCAGGCGCTGCGTTCTTGTACCGGTAGGTGCTCTGCGCCATGCCGTGGCCGTGCTTGTAGTAGTTCCCCCCGTCGGCCAGGTTGTTCCAGTCGCCCGCGTAGTGGCACACGCTCGTGCAGTCCCCGCTGACCACCGGCGTGTCCGCCGTCATCCCGGTCCCGGTCTTGTGCTGCTCGTGCCCGTCGTTGAACAGCCGCCGGTTCGAGGAGTAGTGCGTATCGTGGCAGACCGTGCACTGCGCCGTCATCGCCAGGCCGGTGACGTCCGCCGCGCCGTTCGCGTCCAGGTCGGCGGTGCGCAGCACCGTGCTGTCGTTCTCGCGGAGCGGACGCCCCGCGCGCCCGTCCGCGTGCGCCAGCAGCCGCATGCTCACGCCCTTGATCGTCTGCGCAGCGTCGCTGCTGTGGCACGTCCGGCACAGCGTGTCGTACTCGCCGGCCGCCGTGACGCTCTTGAGCATGAACGGGTTGCCCACCGGGTCCGCCGGAGGTCCGTGTTCGGGGTACTTGTCCGCCGGCCCGCCACGCGAGGTCGCGGCGTTGCCATCGCTGCCCTCGTCGACGGTCGTGGTCGCCGGGTCGTCGCGGCCATCCGCGCAGCTGACGAGATCGTGGCAATCGACGCAATCGAGCTCGTAGCTCGTCGCGGAATCGAGGGTGCTGAGGAACTCGTTGCGCGTATCGCTGCCCGCGCCCCGGAAGTCGTACCCCACGGGGTGGAAGGACGTCCGGCTCCGAAAGTCGCTGAGCGCCGGCTTCATCGTCCCCGTCCGGCCGCTGTCGTTGTGGCAGAAGGTGCAGCCGAGTCTCGGGGGGCTCTGGCCGGCCGGCAGCCCGGCGTACTGCGCGATCAGCGGGAAGGTGCGGACCAGCCTGTTGATGAAGCTGGTGCCCGCAGCGCCCTCGGTCTCATCCAGGGTGTGGCAGGCGTAGCAAGCCTCGCCGGCGTCGTGCGCGGCCTGTGCGGCGGGGGGGCGCGCCGCGGCGAGGGCGACGAGCGTCACCAAGCACCCCGCGAGGAGCAGGAGGCTTCGCGGCGGCGGTCCTTGTTGCACCGTATCCGCCATAGTCATACTCGCCTAATCCTGACTGATATTACCAGAAATTGACGGAAAGGTTACACGAGAGTTACGGACTTCGCGGCAACGGACAAACGGATAGAGGGCGGGTCCCTTGCCGGGGCCCGCCCTCTGGATCCGTCCTGTGCCTTCCTGCCCGCGCCGGTGCGAGCGGGGACGGCGCTACTTCTTCGCTTCCGCCCGCATGGAGGCGGCGTCGGCCTTGATCTCGACGAGGTCCTTCTTCAGCTCCGCGTAGCCGTACCAGGTCACGTAGTCGGGGTTCATGTGGAACGCGCCCTGGAACGCCCGCATGCGGTGCTCGAGGAACATCACGTAGAGCGTCTGCTCCACGGGCGTCGTCGCGTCGTAGAAGGTCAGGAGGTCCGGGTAGGCTGGCTGGCCCTCGGCCGGCTTGATGATGCCGTCCCTGTAGAGCCCGGCGACGATCTCGATCGCCTCGGCCATGATCTTGTCGGCCTCCTTGACCATCGCATCGGCTTCCTTGAGGTTCTGCTTGTAGAACGAGGCGCTGTGGCACTGCGAGCAGACCTTCTCCATCTTCCCGCGCTCGGCGTCGAACGCCTCCTTGGTCAGCCGGGCGACGTCCCCGGCCTTCACGACGTCGAGCCGCGCGGTCGGCTTGCCGTCGACGTCGAGCACCCGCAGCGCCTTGAGGATCGTCGCGCGGTAGCCCATCCACTCGGCGTCGTCCTCCGGCAGCCGCAGCGCGAGGAAGCCCCAGGCGGTCTTCACGCCGTGGTCGCCGCCGGGCATGTGGCAGGTCTGGCAGACGGGGGCGCGGCCGGTATCGTTGGTCGAGAGCGCGATCGAGCCATGCTTGGAGGTCGACCACATCTCCCACTGCGGGTGGTCGAAGCCCATGTGGCAGGTCTGGCAGGCCTGCGGCTTGCTCGCCTCGGCCTTCGAGAAGACGTGGCGGGTGTGGCAGGAGTTGCAGCCCATCCCGTAGCGGTTGTACTGCTTCTCCGCCTCCGGCTTGACCCCGACGCGGTGGCAGCCCCCGCAGCCCTTGAGGCCCGAGATGTACGGGTGCGGCTGGAGGCTGTTGGTCGGCATCGCGGCCATCGCGACCCAGCCCTTGGAGTGCTTGCCGGCCATGTAGCCGTCGTACTGCTTGGCGTGGCACTTCTTGCAGGTCTCCGGGGTCGGGAGCGCCGCCTTGGTGGCGTCCTTCTCGCTGGTGTGCGCGGTGCCGTGGCACTCCTCGCAACCCATCGCGTCGTTCATCGCGCTCTTCTTCCAGTCCGCGACGATGCCCGGGCTGACCTTCTCGTGGCAGGTGATGCACGCGCTGTCGGCGGCCGCCGCCGGTCCCGCCGCGAGCGCGAGCAGGCCGATCGCCGCCATGGTCAATGCCGCTGCCTTCTTCATCCCTTCCCTCCCTGCGTGTGGTGGTGGACTGCGGTTGCCCGCGAACACGGGGGCGGGCCGCTGCCCGCCCCCACCTTGAAGACGCCTGACGGGACCCTTGCGCCGTGCTAGACGGGGACGCCCGTGGTCTGGGCGCGCTCGGAGACGACGTCGCCGCGCACGCCGACGACCACCTCGCGCACCGGCAGGTCCGCCCGCCCCGAGAGCTGGATCGCCTTCTGCACCGCCCAGGAGAGGCCGCCGCAGCAGGGGACCTCCATCCTGACGACCGTGACGCCCGTGATGCCGCCCTCGGCCATGATCCCGGCGAGCTTCGGGATCACGAAGTCCTGCTCGCCGAATTTCGGGCACTGGATGACGACCGACGCGCCCTTGAGGAACCGCCGGTGGAAGTCGCCGAACGCCACCGGCGCGCAGTCCGCGGCGACGACCAGCTCCTTGCCGCGGAAGAACGGCGCGCCGGGGCCGACCAGCTGCAGCTTGACCGGCCAGTGGCCGAGTTCGGAGCGGACCTCGCCGGCGGGAGCGCCCGCCGTCGCCGGACGCTCGTGGACGATGGCGCGCGAGGATGGGCAGACGAACCCGCCGCCGTGGTGGCCGTGCCCGCGGTGCGCGTGGTGCCCCTCGTGGTGCCCATGGTGGCCGTGGTGGTGCCCGCCGTGGGCGGGCGCCGGCTCGCGGCCGATCGCCTTGAGGTGCTTCTCCACCACCGTCTCGTCGAAGGCGTCGGCGTCGCGCTCCTCGATCGTGATCGCCCCTTCGGGGCACTCGCCCAGGCAGGCCCCGAGGCCGTCGCAGAGGTTCTCGGCCACGAGGCGGGCCTTGCCGTCGATCACCTGGATCGCGCCTTCGGCGCAGTTCGGGACGCACAGTCCGCAGCCGTTGCACTTCTCCGCGTCGATGTGGACGATCTTGCGCTTCATCTTCCGTCTCCTCCTGCCGCCCGCGGCGGCCGCGTCGTTGCGGTGTCGCTGTCGGAGGGAAACGTAGCACCCGTCCCGGAACGGGTCTTTGACTTGGGTCAAACATAGGTCCTGTCCGCGAATCGCGCACCGCACCCGCCGCAACGCGGTCCGGACGTTCCCAGGCCGGGCCACGACCCGAGGACGCCTGTTCCGTTCGGTCCGCGTGCCCGCGGGGGCGGGGCGGTGCCGTGCGGCCGCTTCGTTACGCGCTCGACCTGGGCCTGTCCGGTCCTCCGCTCGAAACGCATAACTCGCCCCTGCGGGGCTCAAACAATGCGTTTCGCCCTACGGGCCGCTCCGGTCCGGCCGCCCAGGTTCCCTCGCGCTCCACCATGCGTCCGCCCGTCACCGCCCCGCCCCCGCTCAGTGAACGTGCCCGCTGTTAGCGTTGGCTTCAGCGAGGCGGCGGGTTTGCTCCCGCAGGGAGATAGAGTGGAGCGGCCGTGAAGCCGGCGAACGGGCCGAGGGCGGTCCCGCAGGGACGCGGGCTGTTGTTTGAGCCCGCAGGGCGAGTTACAGCCCGCGAGCCCCCGGACCATTCGCCGGTAGGCCGCGGAAACCCACGACCGAGGGAGCGGGCCCGCCGCCTCGCGCACTCGCCCGACAGCGCCAGGGCGAGACGGAAGTGAACAGGCGACCCCGGGCCGTGGCCCGGCACGGGAACGGGACGGAAACGTCAGGAAGCCAGGTCGCGGAGGGCGGCGAGGTCCTTGATCGTGATCTCGCGCTCCTCGACCTCGATCACGCCCTCGTCGCGCAGCTTCGCGAACGCCCGCGACAGCGTCTCCGCCACCGTCCCGAGGTGCGCGGCCAGCTCCCCCTTGTTCACCGCCAGGCGCACCCGCGCCCCGTCGGCGAGCGCGGTCGGCCGCTGCCGCAGCGCCTCCGCGAGCAGGTAACCGGCGAGCCGCGAGGGCACGGCCTTCGAGTACTCCGCGATCAGGTCCGTCAGCCGCCGCACCCACAGCGCCGAGCCGGCAAGCAGCTTGAACGCGATGTCCGTGCGCTTCTTGACCAGGCGGAACAGCTCCTCGCGCGGGATGAAGGCCACCCCGCTGGCCTCGAGCGCCTGCGCCGAGGCGGGATAGGAGCGCCCGACAAACAGGGCGACCTCGGCGAAGGTCTCGCCCGGGAAGATGAAGTGCAGGATCTGCTCGCGCCCGTCCGGCGCGGTCTTGAAGACCTTGAGCTTGCCCGAGGCGCAGACGAAGAAGCCTTTCGCCTCGTCGCCCTCGGCGAAGAGCGCCCCGCCCCGCGGCACCTCCCGCAGCGTGGCCATCGCCGCGAGCGCCGCGAGGTCCTCGGGGTCGAGCCCCGAGAAGATCGGGGCCCGGCGCAGAATCTCCGCGAGGCCCGGTGCGCCCTTGCCCATGACGGCGCGACTATAGCACGCGGGCCGGCGGGACGAGCGGCCGCGGTGCTATAATCCGCGGGCGATCAACGGTTTCGACGACTGAAGAGAGGGCCCGCGGGATGACGCACGACTTCAATTTCCTGGCCACGGGGATCGGCAGCCTGCCCCTGACGGACCCGGCTGCGGCCGTGGCGCTCGCACTGCGCTACCTCCCCGAAGCGCCGATCTGGCCGCAGCTGCCGAAGCGCGGATATCGCGAGCACATGGGCGGCCAGTACGCCGAGGGCCTCCCCGGCCTCGTCGAGGACCCCGCGCGGGAGAGCTTCTCGATCGATTCCTCCCGCGATCTCACCGGCGAGCTCGAGCGTTTCTTCGAGCGCTACCTCGCGCGGGACCTCGGGCACTTCGCGATCTCGGAGGCACACGCCGCCGGGCTGCACGCGCTGCTGCGCGCGCTCGAGACGGGCGGGCCGCCGCCGGGCGCCCGCTTTCTCAAGGGCCACGTCACCGGACCGCTGACCGCGGGGCTCTCGCTCAAGGATGAACAGGGCCGCGACATCATCCACAACGAGCTGCTCTTCGACGTCGTCGTCAAGAACCTGGCGCTGAAGGCGGCCTGGCAGGTCGAGGTCCTCGGCCGCTTCGGCCGGCCGGTGATCGTCTTCATCGACGAGCCGGCGATGGAGACCCTCGGCTCGGCGTTCTCCGCGGCCGCGCCCGAGCTCGTCGCGGAGAAGCTCGAGGAGGTCATCGCGGCGATCCACGAGGGCGGCGGCATCGCCGGCATCCACTGCTGCGGCAACGCGGACTGGCCCCTGCTCTTCGGGACGCAGGTGGACATCGTGAACTTCGACGCCTTCGACTACCTCGAGCGGGTGCTGCTGTTCCCCGCGGAGGTCGCCGCGTTCCTCGCGCGCGGCGGCGCGCTGGCGTGGGGGATCGTGCCGACCAGCGGCTCCACGGGAACCGAGACCGCCGCGGGGCTCATCGAGCGGCTCGAGGGCGGTTTCGCCCGGCTCGGGGCGGCCGGGATCGCCCGGGAGACCCTTGTCCGGCAGGGGATCGTGACGCCCTCCTGCGGCCTGGGGAGCCTCTCGCCCGCGCAGGCCGAGGCGGCGCTGCGACTGACGCTCGAGATCTCGGCGCGTCTGCGGCGGCAACCCGCGTGAGGCCGGCCGTGGCGGGCGCCCTGAGGACGCCGCGGTTTCTCCTGCTCGCCGCGGCGCTCGTCGTGGCGGTCTTCGCCATCTACGGCCAAGTCTACGACCACCAGTTCATCGCCTACGACGACGACTCCTACATCTACACCGTGTCGGAGGTGCAGGACGGCCTCACCCTCCACGGCCTGCGCTGGGCCTTCGATGGCGCCCACGCCGGCAACTACCACCCGCTCACGTGGCTCTCGCACATGCTCGACGTCTCGCTCTTCGGCCTGCGCCCGGGCGGGCACCACGTGATGAACGTCGCATTCCACGCCGCAAACGCGGTGCTGCTCGCGGGGGTGTTGATCTCGGCCACCGGCGCGTTCCGGCCGGGCGCCGCGGTCGCGGCCCTCTTCGCCCTGCACCCGCTGCGCGTGGAGTCGGTCGCCTGGGCCTCCGAGCGCAAGGACGTGCTCTCCACGCTCTTCGGCCTGCTCGCGCTGGCGGCGTACGTGCGCGCGGTGCGCCGTCCCGGCATCGGCAGGACGCTTGCGGACTTCGGCCTCGCGCCCCGGCACCTCGCGGTGCTCGGCCTCTTCTTCCTGGGCCTGCTCGCGAAGCCGATGCTCGTGACGCTCCCCTTCGCGCTGCTGCTCCTGGATTTCTGGCCGCTCGGCCGGTTCCGCGCCGCCGGGACCGGCGGCGCGACGGCCACGGCCTTCCGGGAGCGCCCGTGGGTTCGGCCGGCGCTCGAGAAGCTGCCGCTGCTCCTGCTTTCGGCCGCCTGGAGCTTGCTGACGGTGTGGGCGCAGACGACGGACGTGCTGCCGATCGTGAAGCCGGCGTTCCTGACGCGCCTCGGCAACGCCGCCCTCTCCTACGTGAAGTACCTCGGGAGCTTCGTCTGGCCCGCGCAGCTTGCGTTCCTCTATCCGTACCCGACCGAGGGAGGCGCCGTGGCCGTATCCCCGGCGGCCTCCATCGTCGCCGCGGCCATCCTTGTCGCCATCACCGCCGTGGTGATTGTGTATGCCAAGCGCCGGCCGTTTCTGCCGATGGGCTGGTTCTGGTACGCGGGCATGCTCGTGCCGGTGATCGGGCTGGTCCAGGTGGGGGGCCAGGAGCGCAGCGACCGTTACACGTACCTCACGACCACGGGCATCGCGATCGCCTTCGTCTGGCTGGCGGCCGCCAATTGGCCGCGTCGTGCCGGCCTGCGGCGCGCGCTGGGTGCCGGATTCCTCCTCGTGCTCGCGCTGCTGGGGACCGTGGCCTGGACCTACACCGGGTACTGGAGGGACAGCCTCAGGCTCTTCGCCTACACCGTGGACCGCACCCGCGACAACTACCTGGTCCTGAACAACTACGGCACTGCGCTCATGCAGGCGAACCGGATCGACGAGGCGATCAAGTGGCTGCGCGAAACGGCCCGGGTCAACCCGGAGCACTGCAACGCCCACTACAACCTCGGCGTCGCCCTCGTCAAGCAGGACCGCTTCACGGAAGCGGTGATCCCGCTGCTGCGCTCGCTGAAGTGCTACGAGGACGAGGGGCGGGTCGGGATCTACATCGCCGACACCCACTACAACCTCGGGGTCGCCCTCTCGGGCATGGGCAAGTACGCCGAGGCCGAGAGCCACCTGCGCGCCGCCCTCGCCATCGCCCCCCGCTACCCCGGCGCCAGCGCCGCCCTCGGCGAGACGCTCCGCCGCAAGGCGCTGACGTCCGGTGCGCCCGCGGCGACGCGGCCCTGACCGCCTTCGGCCCCGGTGACCGGCGAGGGCGCGACCCCGCGGGCGAGGGCCTCGGGCAGACCATGGACGTGAAGGACGCTTCTCCGACGCGCCCGCGCCCGCTCGCGCTGCCCGCGGCGGTTGCGGCGGTCCTGGCGCTCGCGGTCGCCGGCGTCTACCGGCACGCGGGGGGATTCGCCTTCGTGTTCGACGACGGCGGCTTCATCCTCGGCAACCCCCGCGTCACCGGCGGCCTGAGCGTCGAGAGCGCCCGTTGGGCCCTCACGGCGACCTACACCGCGAACTGGCACCCGCTCACCTGGCTCTCCCACCTGCTCGATGTCAGCCTCTTCGGCCTCCGGCCCGGGCCCCCGCACCTGGTCAACGTGGTCATCCACGCGGTCAACACGGTGCTCGTGCTCCTGGTGCTGCGCCGGCTCACGGGGACGCTCTGGCCGGGCGCGTTCGCCGCCGCGCTCTTCGGGGTGCACCCGCTCCACGTCGAGTCCGTGGCGTGGGTCTCGGAGCGCAAGGACGTGCTCAGCGCGCTGCTGTGGCTGCTCGCGACCGCGGCCTACGTCCGCTATGCCGCCCGACGGAGCGTGGCGCGGTACCTGCTCGTCTGCCTGCTCTTCGCCCTCGGGCTTGCGGCCAAGGCGATGGTGGTCACGCTGCCGGCGGTCCTGCTGCTGCTCGACTTCTGGCCGCTGGGCCGCCTCGGGCCCGCCGCGCGCGGCGGCGGCCGCTGGCGCGCGCCGCTCCTCGAGAAGGTGCCGCTGCTGGCGATCTCCGCCGCCGGCAGCCTGCTGGCGATCTTCGCCCAGCGCGACAGCGGCGCGCTCGCCTCGGGCGAGGTCTACCGCCTGGCCTGGCGCGCGGCAAACGCGGCGATCTCCTACGCCGTCTACCTTGGCAAGACGCTCTGGCCCGCCGGCCTCGCCGCCTACTACTCCTTCCGCCTCGAGGCGCCGCCGGCCTCGGAGACGGCGGCGGCGGCGCTCCTGCTGCTGTGCCTGTCCGCCGCGGCGCTCGCGCTCGCGCGCCGCGCGCCCTGGCTGGCAGCCGGGTGGGGCTGGTACCTCGTCACGCTCCTGCCCGTCATCGGCCTGATCCAGGTCGGCGGCCAGGCCCGCGCCGACCGCTACCTCTACCTGCCCATGATCGGCCTGGCGATTGTCGCGGCGTGGGGTGCGCCGGCCCTCGCCGCGCGCCTGCATCGCGCCCCGACGGCGCTGGCCGCGCCTGCGGCGGTTGCGCTCCTGGCCCTCGCCGCCGCCGGCTCGCTCCAGGCCGGCTACTGGCGCTCCAACGAGACGCTCTTCCGGCACGCCCTGGCGGTGACGCGGGACAACTGGCTCGCGCACAGCTTCCTCGGCGCGGAGGCGCGCAAGCGGGGCGACGCGCAGGCCGCGGTCGCGCACTACCGCGAGGCGGTCCGGGGCAACACCGCCTCGGCGGACATGCGCTACAACCTCGGGCTGGCCCTCGCCGAGGCCGGCCTCACGGCCGAAGCCATCAGCGAACTGCGCATGGCGCTGCACCTCAACCCCGCGAAGGCGGAGGCCACGCTCCTGCTCGCGCGTTCCCTCGCGCTCGCCGGCGACGTGCCGGCGGCCCTCGCGACGTTCCGCGCCGCCGCGCGCCTGATGCCGGACCGCGCCGACGTCTGGAACGACCTGGGCAACGCGGCCTTCCGTTTCGGGGCGCTGCCCGAGGCCGAGGCCGCGTTCAGCCAGGCGGTGCGCCTGCAGCCGGGCTCCCCGCTCTACCGGTGGAACCTGCAGCAGGCGCAGGCGCCCCGGGCCCGTTAGGGCGAGGGCTGCCGGTGCGTCGCGGCGCCCTCTGCCTGGTCCTCACCGCGGCGACCTTCGCGATCTTCTCCCGCACCGGCGCCAACGAGTTCCTCCTCTACGACGACGCCCAGTACGTCGTCATGAACCCGCGCGTCGCCGGCGGACTCTCTGCGGCGGGAGTGCGCTGGGCCTTCACGGAATTCCACGCCTACAACTGGCACCCGCTGACGTGGCTCTCGCACATGCTCGACGCGCAGCTCTTC
The DNA here is from genome assembly GCA_036524115.1 of bacterium. Lineage (NCBI taxonomy): Bacteria > bacterium. Next base: position 41,283 of record DATDCY010000279.1, read on the forward strand.
GGCGGCGACCCGCGCGGCCCGCACCTCGTCAACGCCGGCCTGCACGCGGCCGCGGCGGTGCTGCTGTTCCTCGCCCTGGAGGCGGCGACGGGCGCGCTGGCGGCGCCGGCCTTCGTCGCGGGCGCGTTCGCCCTGCACCCGCTGCACGTCCAGTCGGTGGCGTGGGCGGCCGAGCGCAAGGACGTGCTCTCGGCCCTCTTCTGGTTCGCGGCCCTGCTCGCCTGGGTACGCTACGCGCGCCGGCCCGGCCTCGCGCGCTACCTCGCGGCCGTTGCCCTCTTCTCGCTGGGGCTGCTCTCGAAGCCGATGGTCGTGACGCTGCCGCTCGTGCTGCTGCTCCTGGACTTCTGGCCGCTTGGACGCGCGCCCGGCTTCCCGAAACCGCGGGCGCGAGCCGGCGGGGACGGCAGCTGCCCGGCCTGGGGTCGCCTCGTCCTGGAGAAGGCGCCGCTCGCGGCGCTCGCCGCGGCGGCGGCCCTGCTGGCGTTGCGCGCCCAGGCCGCGGGCGGGTCGATCAACCGCCTGTACCCGGCGTCGCTCCGGGCGGAGAACGCCCTGGTCTCGCTCGTCGCCTACCTCGGCGGGGCGCTCTGGCCCGCCGGCCTCGCCGTCCACTATCCCTACCCCGTCGACGGCATCCCGTGGTGGGGCGCCGCCGGCGCCGCCCTCCTGCTGGCGGGGGTCACGGCGGCCGCGGCGCGCCGGCTGCGCGACGCGCCCTGGATGGCCACGGGCTGGGGCTGGTACCTGGTGACGCTGCTGCCGGTCATCGGGATCGTCCAGGTCGGCAACCAGGCCAGGGCCGACCGCTACACCTACCTGCCGCTGACAGGCGTCTTCCTGGCCGTCGCGTGGGGCTGCGGCGGCGTCGCGCGGCGATTCCGCCGTGGCCGCGCCGTCGCCGCCGCCGCGTGCGCCCTGCTGGCGGCGTGGGCCGCCGCCTCGTGGGCGCAGATCGGCTACTGGCACGACGGCGTCACACTCTTCACCCGCTCGCTCGCGGTCACGCGGGACAACGGCGACGCGCGCTACCAGCTGGGGCAGGCCCTGCTGCGCCAGGGGAGGTTCCCCGAGGCGCTGGCCCAGTTGACGCGGTCCGTGGAGCTGAACCCCGCGGACCCGCACGCGCAGAACGACCTCGGGGTGGCGCTCTCGCGCACGGGAGGCCGCGCGGCCGCGGTCGCGGCGTTCAGGCGCGCCATCGAGCTCTCGCCGACGTACGCGGACCCGTACCTGAACCTCGCGACGGCGCTCCTTTCGCTGGGCGAGCGGACGCAGGCGCTCTCGGTCTGGCGGGAGCTGCGCGCGGTGGACCCCGAGGCCGCGGAGCGCCTCGCGCCGTTCGTCGGCGCGGGGGGGGCGCCGTGAGAGCCGCGCCGGCCGCCGGCGCGGCGCTGCTGCTGCTGGTGCTGGTGCTCGTCTGCTTCCTGCCCGTCCTGGACAACGGCTTCGTCAACTACGACGACGACAAGTACGTCACGGCCAACGCGAACCTGGACGCGGGGGCGGCGCACATCGCCCGCTGGGCGTTCACCGGCTTCACCGCGTCCAACTGGCACCCGCTCACCTGGCTCTCGCACGCGCTCGACGTCGCCCTCTTCGGCAGGGTGCCGCGCTGGCACCACCTCGTCAGCCTCCTGCTCCACGTCGCGAACACGCTGGCGCTCTTCCTGCTGCTGCGCCGGCTGACCGGGGCGGTCTGGAGCAGCGCCTTCGCGGCGGGGGTCTTCGGCGTCCACCCGCTGCACGTCGAGTCCGTCGCCTGGGTGGCCGAGCGCAAGGACCTGCTCGCCGGGCTTTGCCTGTGGCTGGCGCTCCTGGCGTACCGGCGCTATCTGGCGCGCAAGAGCGCGCCGCGCTACCTCGCCGTGCTGCTCCTGCACGGGCTCGGGCTGATGGCGAAGCCGATGCTGGTGACCCTGCCCGCCGTGCTGCTGCTGCTCGATTTCTGGCCGCTCGGGAGGCTGCGCCCGGGCGCGGCGTCGGGCGGCGGCGCCGGTGGCCGCGAGCCGCCGGCACGGGTGCTCGCGGAGAAGCTCCCCTTCCTCGCGCTGTCGGTCGCGTCGGTCGCCGTGACGCTCGTGGCGCAGGCCCGGGGCGGGGCGATGAAGAGCCTCGAGGAGTACCCCCTCGCGCAGCGCGCCGGCAACGCGCTGGTCAGCCTGGCGCGCTATCTCGACAAGGCGCTCTGGCCGCGCGACCTCGCCGTCTTCTACCCGCACCCGGGCGCAGCGCTCGGCACGGCGGCGGTCCTTGCGGCCGCGGCGGCGCTCGTCGCCGTCACGCTCATGGCCGTGCGCGGCGCGCGCAGCCGGCCGCACCTGGCCGCCGGATGGCTCTGGTACCTGGTCACGCTCTCGCCGGTGCTGGGCGTCGTCCAGGTCGGTGCGCAGGCGATGGCGGATCGCTACATGTACATCCCGCTCGCGGGGCCGGCGATCGCCGCCGCCTGGTGGCTCGCCGCCGCGGTGCGGCGCAGCAGGCACGGCGAAGCGCTGGCCGCCGCGGCGTGCACGGCGATCCTCCTCGTCCTCGGCGCCCAGGCGCGCAGCCAGGTCGGCGTCTGGCGCTCGAGCGTCACGCTCTTCGAGCACGCCCTGGTCGCGACGCGCGAGAACTACGTGGCGCACGACAACCTGGCCGTCGCCCTCGCCGAGGCAGGGCGCACGCGCGAGGCGCTGCTCCACGCCCTGCAGGCCCAGCGCATCCGACCCGACCGGGAGCCGGGGCGCTACCTGGACCTCGCCCGCGCGCTGATGGGGCAGCGGTTGTACCCGGAGGCGGTGGAGGCCCTCGGGATCGCCCAGCGCATGCTGCCGGGCGACGACCAGGTCCGCCAGCTCATGGTCGTGGCGCGCGCGACGGCACTGAGGCATGCGCCCGCCGGCCCGCCCGTCTCGCCTGCCCCGCCGGGCCGCTGACGCCAACGGCCGCGGCGGAACGCTTGACGAATGCACCGGCGGCTTCTACCTTCCGGGGAGGTCCGCCGCCGGCCGGGAGGTGATCCTTCAGAGTGCCTGTTCCGTCGAAGAAGCCTGCGAGAGCGCCCTCTGGCCCGTCGGGCCTGGCGCGCGTCGCCGTCGCCGCCCACTGCCTCGTCGTCGCCGTGGCGGCGGTGCTCGCCCTCTGGCGACCCGCGCCGGTCGAGGAACGCATCGAGGGCCCGCTCCTCGACCTGCGCTTCCACGCGCGCAACGCCTGGTGGCAGCTCACGGGGGCCGACGCCGACTGGCGCCGGCGGCCGCGCGCGGGCGGCGGCTCGGCGACCCAGTCCCCGCGCGTCGTCGTCGTCGCGATCGACAAGGCGAGCGAGGACCGCTACGGCGCCTGGCCCTGGCACTCCGTGCGCATCAGCGCGCTGCTCCAGAGGATCGCCGGCGGCGGGCCGCGGGCGATCGCGCTCGCGCTCGCCCCGCCCGGGGAGGGCGAGCCGTGGGAGGACCGCAGCTTCGTCGAGGCGCTCTCGGGGCTGCGCGGCCGGATCGCGGTCGGCGTCGACTTCAGGACCGGGACGGCGCGCGCGGGCGAGGACCCGGCATGGCTCGGCGAGTCGGTGATCACGCGCGTCGAGCAGCCGCGGCTGCTCGAGCCGCTGGAGGCCGCGGGCCCGCTGCCGGGGTACGGGCCGGCCGCGCGGGCCGCGTCGGTGGGTCACGCGCGCTACGAGCGCGACGGCAGGGGCGTGGCGCGCCGGGAGATCCTCTACCTGCGCTACGACGGCGCCTTGGTCCCGTCGCTCGCCCTGCAGGCCGCGCGCCTCGCCGAGGGGCTGCCGGCCGGCGCGGTGGGGATCCGCGGAGACGGGTCTGTCTCGTTGGGCGGCACGACGATCCCCGCCGACCGGCGCGGGCGGCTCACCGTCAACTACTACGGCCCCGAGGGGTCGCTGCCGCGATACGCGGCGACGGCGGTCCTCGAGGGCGACACGGACCCCGGCGCCTTCGAGGGCGCGGTCGTCTTCGTCGGCACGACCGGCATCGCCTCGTACGACCTCGTCGGGACCCCGTTCACGGACGAGCTGCCCGACGTGGAGCGCAGCGCCACCGTCGCGGCGAACATCCTCCGCCGCGACTTCCGCCGCGAGGCCTCCCCGGGCCTCAACGTCCTGGTGGTGCTCGCCGCGGGCGCCGCTGTCCCCCTGCTCTGCCGCGGGCGCCGCGGCGCGCTCTCGCTGCTGGCCCTGGCCGCGCTGGCGGCGGCGCTCGCCGCCGGCGCCACCGGGCTCTTCCTGCGCGGGGTCGACGTGGCGCTGTGCTATCCGCTCGCGCTCGTCCTGGCCACCGGTGGCGCGACCGTCGCGCGCCAGTTCCAGGCGCAGCGGCGGGTTGCGCGCCGCATGCGGGGGCTGTTCTCGAGCTACGTCACCGAGCGCGTCGTCGAGCGGCTCATCGCGGACCCGGCGATGGCGCGGCTCGGCGGGGAGCGCCGCGAGGTGTCCATCCTCTTCGCGGACATCCGGGGCTTCACCGGCTTCTCCGAGAAACACCCGCCCGAGCGCGTCGTCGCGACGCTCAACGAGTACCTCGGGGCCATGACCGAGGTCGTCTTCCGCTGGGAGGGGACCCTCGACAAGTTCATCGGGGACACCATCCTCGCCTTCTGGGGCGCGCCGCTGCCGCAGGAGGACCACGCCGAGCGCGCGCTGCGCTGCGCCCTGCACCTGTGCTCCCGGCTCGACCGGCTCAACGCCGCGTGGACCGCGGCGGGACGGCCTCCGCTCGAGATCGGCATCGGGGTGACCAGCGGCACCGTGCTCGTGGGCAACATCGGCGCCGAGGGCAAGAAGATGGACTACACCGTCATCGGCGACCAGGTGAACCTCTGCTCGCGCGTCGAGGAGCTGACGAAGCCGCTGCGCGCCCGGATCCTCATCGCGGCGGGCACGTTCGAACGCCTGCGACCGCTGCTCGCAGGCCGGGGCTTCGGGCACGTCGTCCTCGAGGGCCCCGTGCAGGTCGCCGTCAAGGGCAGGGAGGAAGCCGTCGGCGTCTACCGCGTCACGCCGCGGGACCACGGCGAGCCGTCCGAGGTCATCGGCGGGGGCGACGTGCCGCAACCCGGGGGGTGAGGGCCCGCTTCCGCTTTGTCTTCGCCTGGCGCCTGTGCTACGGTACGGGCAGTGTCTTTCCGACAACGAAGGAGGCAACCGACCATGCTTGAGACTCGCCCCGCCGCGCGACGCACGTTGATCGCGCTCCTGCCGGCCCTGGCCATGCCCGCCGTGGCCGCCGCCCAGTGCCCGTCCGCCGAGCAGGTGAACGCCAATATTCTCGAGGTCTTCAAGCGCCCGGGGATCGAGGTCAGGAAGGTCTCCCCCTCGCCCGCCAAGGGCCTGTGCGAGGTCATCGTCTACTTCCAGGGCAAACCGAACGCGCTCTACGTCGACGCGGCCGGCGGCTTCTTCGTCACCGGCCACCTCATCGACGTCAAGAACGGCAGGGACGTCACCGAGGAGACGCTCTCCGCGCTCAACAGCCTTTCCCCCGAGGACATGAAGAAGGTCGAGGGCCTGGTCGCGATGACGGTCGGCACGAAGGGGCCGGTCGTCTACTTCGTGACCGACCCCCAGTGACCGTACTGCAAGAGGGCCGGTGCGGCCCTCAGGGAGCTGGCCGACAAGGGCGAGGTGCAGGTGAAGGTGCTGCTCTTCCCGCTGGCAATGCACAAGGGCGCGCGCGAGCAGTGCGTCGCGGCGTACTGCGACAAGAAGAGCTTCGAGGAGCTCGAGAACGGCTACACGTCCGACAACCAGTGCGCGGCGGGGGCGAAGCTCGTCGACGACACCATCGCCCTGCTCTCGTCGAAGGGGGTCTCCGGGACGCCGACGTACCTCTTTGCGGACGGGCGCTACCAGTCGGGCGTGCTCGAGGCTGACGGCCTGCGCCAGCGCCTCGGGCTCGCGACGGCGCCCAAGCCCCCCGCCGAGGGGGCGCCCCCGGCGCCGAAGAAGCCGGCCGCCCCGCCGAAGAAGTAACCGGCGACGGCGCGGCCGCGGCGGCCGCGATTCAGAGAAGCCGCGCGAGGGCCTCCTCGAACGCCCTGATGGTGTAGGGCTTGGGGATGAACGCGGCGAAGCCCGCCCCCGGCCAGTCGGCGACGGCGGGGTGGTCCACGTGCCCGCTCGAGAGCGCCGCGCGCACCCCCGGGTCGATCTCGCGCAGCCGCGCGAGCGCCTCGGGCCCGCCGAGGCCGCCGGGGACCGTCAGGTCGAGCACGACGGCGTCGAACGACCGCCCCGCCTCGAGCGCGATCTGGTACTGCACGATGGCCTCTGCGCCCGAGCGCGCCAGCGTCGCTGCGTAACCCAGGCGCCGGAGCACCGCGCCCGCCATGTCGAGGACCAGCGGCTCGTCGTCCATCACGAGCACGCGCCCCTTCGCGGGCCCCTCCGGCGCGCGCTCCTCCGGCCCGGAAATGGACTGCCCCCCCGGCCCGCCCGCGCCCTCCGGCGCCGGCTCCTCGTCCTCCTCCTCTTCCTCGTCCGGCTCGCGGGCAGACTCCGGCAGGTAGACCGAGACCGTCGTGCCCGTGGCGGGGCTGGACTCCGCGGTCATCGTCCCGCCGTGGTTGCGCACGATCGAGAAGCTGACGGCCAGACCGAGCCCGCGGCCCTTCACGGTGTCCATCTCCTTGGTCGAGAAGTAGGGATCGAAGATCCGGGAGAGGTGGTCGCGCTCGATGCCGCTGCCGCAGTCGTGGAAGTCCAGGCGCAGGTAGCGGCCGGCCGGGAGCCCCTCGATCCCGCCCTCGGCGACCTGGAGGGCACGCGCGCCCACCCGCAGCTCCCCGCCGCCGGGCATCGCCTCGCGCGCGTTCTGCACGAGGTTGTGGATCACCTGCCGCATCTGCCCCTCGTCGAACTCGACCGCGGGAAGGTCCTCCGGCAGATCGAAGACGCAGGAGACGTTGGACCCGGTCGCCGCGAACGAGACGGTCTCCCGCAGCGTGCGCGCGATGCTGGCGACGCGCTTGACGGGGTGCCCGCCCTTGGAGAAGGTGATCAGCTGGCGCGTGAGGTCCCCCGCGCGCAGCGCCGCCTCCGAGGCGTGGTCGAGGGCCTCCGCCGCGTCGGGAATCGTCCCGGCGAAGAGCCGCGCCAGGTCGAGGTTCCCGAGGATGATCGTGAGCAGGTTGTTGAAGTCGTGCGCCAGGCCGCCGGCGAGCACGCCGATGGACTCGAGCTTCTGCGCCCGGATCCGCTCCTCCTCGAGGCGGCGCTGCGCCGCGAGGTCGGTGGTGATGCCGACCATCGCGATGGGGCGGCCCGCGTCGTCGCGGACGAGCGAGGCGGTCAGCCAGAAGGCAGCGCGCTGCCCGTCCTTCGTCCCGGTAACCTCGCCGGCCCAGGAGCCGGCCCGCATGATCCCGGGCATGATCATGCTCGCGACCCGCTCCGGGAACTGGTGCATCTCGGCCACCCCCCTGCCGATGTACGCGCCGGGGTCGGGGCCCCACGTCGTGCGGCCCGCGGGGTTGACGTAGAGGATCCGGCCGTCGAGCCCGACGATGTAGAAGCCCTCCGCGGCGCCCTCCACCGCCGCGGCGAACAGGCGCAGGCGGTCCTCGTTGCGGGTGCGATCCGTCACGTCGCGCAGCAGGGCGCACGTCCAGAGCCGCCCGCCGCGCTCCACGGCCGACATCGCCAGCTCCATCGGGAAGCTCTCGCCGTCGCTGCGCCTGCCCTGGGTGACGAGGCGCCGTCCGGCGGGCACGCCCCGCCCGCCGCCCAGCCATGCGCGGTGCTCTGCGGCCAGGTCCCCGGCCTTGTCCGGGGGGACGAGCAACGCAATGGCCTCGCGCCCGAGCACGTCCGCCGCGGGGTGACCGAATATCCGCTCCGCCGCCGTGTTCCAGTAGCGCACCCGTCCCTCCGGATCGAGCATCACGATCGCGTCCGGCACCGCCGCGGCGATCGACGCGAGCAGCCCCTGGCTCTCGCGCAGCTCGGCGTCAGCCCGCGCGCGTCCTGCGGCCTCCGCCTCCAGGCGCGCATGGCTGAGCGTCAGGTCGTGCCGTAGCGCGATCTCCTGCGCGATGCGCCGCCGGTTCAGCCAGTTCACGAGGACGAGCGCGCCGAGGAACGCCGCGAACAGGACGACCTCCACGGCGGTGGAGCCGCCGGGAAGCGGCGCGCCGGGGAAGAGCATCGGGCCCACATACGCGGCGAACGTGGCGCCGGCGACCGCGGAGGCGACCGCCGGGCCGGCCGGGACCAGCCCCAGGACCGTGACCGCCACGAGCACCAGGCCGATCACGTACGGCGACTCATGCCCGCCGAACTCCAGGATCATCGCCTCGAGGACGGCGACGGACGCCAGCACTCCCAGGAGGATCGCCGCCCGGACCGTCGCCCGGGGCCGCGGCCGTCGCAGGAAGAGCCCCACGGCGACGAGCCAGGCCGAGACCGCGCACCGGTAGGCGAGGAAGCGCAGCGCGCGCCCCGGGACGGCGTAAAAATCGAGCGGGCCGAGCGCCAGGCACATGGCGGCCCCGATGAAGGCCGTCCGGGCCGCCCACTCCTGGACGATCCGGTCGAGTTCCCGTCGGACGCCGGCCGACTTCTGTTCCACGGTCGCTACGGCGGGTCAGAAGCTGAAGTCGAAGGCCTTCGGGTCCACGCGCGCCTTCCGCAGCACCGCGAAAGTCGGGGCGAAGTCCATCCCCGTGGTGGCGACGAAGCCCTTGCAGCCGAAGGCGCGCCTCGCCGCCTCCGCCTTCTCGCCCGTGTCGGCCTCGAGTCCGAGGAGGGCCTTCGCGATCAGCGCGCCGACCTTCTCGAACACCACCGGCGGCATGATGAACGTGTTGTCCGGGTGCTCCTCGGCGCCGGAGCCGACGAGCGCGAGGCCCGGGCGCTCCGTCGGCGAGAACACCGTGCTCTTGACCACCGCGTAGTCGGCCGTCCCGGCGGCCACCGCCTCCAGCGCCGCCTGGTGCGAAGCCACCGGCACCGGCGTCCACACGCTCTCGGGCGCGTCCCCCGGCGCGAGCAGGCCGCGGAGGAAGACCTCGCCCGCGGAGGCCAGCGGCGTGAACGCAACGCGCCTGCCCCTGAGATCGTCGACCCCGCCGAACGGCTTCGTGCCCTCCTTCGCGACGATGGAGGCGTGATAGGTGGACCCGCCGTTCGCGGCCAGCGGCCGGGCGACCGGCTTCGCGAGCCCCTTGGCGATGAAGACCGCGGCGACGAAGGAGCCGGAGAACATGCCCTCGACGTCGCCCTGCTTGAACAGCCGCGCGGCCTCGGGGTAGTCCTTCGCGATGCGCAGCTTGATGTCGCCGAGCAGGGGGTTGACCGAGCGCAGGTACTCGCCGAGCGCCTCGTACCTCGGCCGCTCCTTCTCGGCGTCGAGCGGCGCCATGACGACGAAGTGCAGGGTCTCCGCGGCCCGGGCGGCCGGCGCGGCGGCCAGCGCGAGGCACGCCGCGAGGATCACCATGGCTCTCTTCATCCCACGTCCCTCCCTCGTTGCCCCGTCCGGATCTGCCGTGCGCCCGATGCGCCCATTGTGGCACCGCCCGGGACGACCCTCAAGCCTCGCGAGCCGCAGGGGCAGCGCAATGACTGACGCACATCGTGATAAAATATACCGATAATGTTTGGAATCTACCGCACGCTCCTCGCGCTGCTGGTCGTCACCACCCATCTCTACGGCCTGTTCTTCAACGGGATCTACGCCGTCTTCGGCTTCTACCTGCTCAGCGGGTTCCTCATGACGATGATCATGCACGAGACCTACGGCTACACCCTCCCGGGGCGCTGGCGGTACCTCGTCAACCGCTTCCTGCGGATCTTCCCGCCGTACTGGGCGGCCATCGCGCTCACCGTCGTCCTGATCCTCGTCTTCGGCGAGGGCGCGCTCACCCGCTTCCACCGGGCGATCTATCTGCCGCGCACGGCCGGGGAGATCCTGCGCAACGTCTTCCTGGTCTTCCAGAAGGACTCGCTGCCCCGCCTCTCCCCCGCGACCTGGGCGCTGACCGTGGAGCTCACCTACTACCTGCTGATCTGCCTGGGGATCAGCGCCACCAGGAGGCGCGCCGGCGCGTGGGCGGCCGCCAGCGTCCTGTACACGGCGGGCGCGCTGGCCTTCGCGAAGAGGGGCAGCCTGCCGGCGCTGACCTACTCGAGCATCCTCGCGGGCTCGCTGCCGTTCTCGCTGGGGAGCTTCCTGTACTTCGTGGCGCGCGAGCGCAGGTTCGAGGGGCTCTTCCGCAGGAGCCTGCTGCTGCGCCCGGAGGCGCTGACGGTCGCGCTGCTCGCCAACATGACGCTCTTCACCGCCCTGGCGCGCGCGAAGAAGTCCTACACGATGCTCGGCTTCACCCACGGACTGTACGTGAACCTGGCCATCGTCCTGCTCCTGACGCTGAGCCTCTTCCACGGCAAGGGGTACGCGGGCACCTCGGCGCGCTGGGACAAGGCCATCGGGGACTTCAGCTACCCGGTCTACCTGCTCCACTGGCAGACGGGCTTCCTCACCTCGATCGCCGTCGTGGGCCGGCCGTTCCACGGGTTCGGCGGGAGAGGCCTCCAGAACCTCCTGGTCGCGATTCCCGCCGTCCTCCTCCTCTCCTTCCTGTTCATCCGCGCGATCGACGGGCCGATCAACCGCCTGCGCCGGCGGGTGAAGGCCGCGGGGGCGGACGAGGGCGGGCGCGCGAAGGGCGAGGCGCCGCTCGCCCCTGCGCCGAGCTCCGCGCAGGGGTGAGCGGCGCGGAGGCGGCGCGTCGTGAGCGGGAGATGACCGCGAAGCGGCGCGTGGCGGCGATCGGCCTCGGCCTCGCCGGCGCGATCCTGCTCGCCTACCTGCCGGTCCTCGGCAACGGTTTCGTCAACTTCGACGATTACGCCTACCTCTGGGACGGCAGCCTCGTCAGGGACGGCCTCAGCGCCCGGGGCCTCGTCTGGGCGTTCACGACCACCCACGCGGGCAACTGGCACCCGCTCACGTGGCTCTCGCACATGGCGGACGTGCAGGCCTTCGGCATGGACGCGCGCTGGCACCACGGGGCCAGCCTGGCACTGCACGCCGCCAACGCCGTGCTCCTCTTCCTCGGGCTGCGCTCGCTGACGGGGGCGACCCGGGCCAGCGCGGTCGTCGCCGCGCTCTTCGGCCTCCACCCGCTCCACGTCGAGGCCGTCGCCTGGACGTCCGAGCGCAAGGAGCTGCTCTGCACCTTCTTCTGGCTGCTCGCCGCCGGCGCCTACGTGCGACAGGTGCGCCGGCCGCGGCCCTTCGGCGGTGTGCCGGCGTTCGCACTCCTCGCGCTCGCGCTGCTCGCCAAGCCGATGGCCGTCACGGCACCCCTTGTCTTCCTCCTGCTCGATTTCTGGCCCCTGGGTCGCCTCGCGGGACTGGCGCAGGGCAATCCGCGCGGGCAACGCGTCACACGCCTCCTCCTCGAGAAGGCGCCGCTGTTTGCGCTCGCCGGCGCCGCCGCGATCGTCACCTACCTCGTCCAGTCCGGCTCGGGGGCCATCCGCTCCATGGAGAGGCTCCCGCTGGGGCTGCGCGTCGCGAACGCGGCCGTGAGCACCGCCGGCTATGCGCTGCAGGCGCTCCTGCCGCGGGACCTGGCGGTGTTCTATCCACACCCCATGGGGGGGCTCGACTTCGGGAAGGCCCTCGCGGCGGCGGTCGCGCTGGCGGCCGTGACGGCGCTCGTCCTCGCGCGCGCCCGGCGCGCGCCGCACCTGGCCTGGGGGTGGTGCCTGTTCCTGGTCACGCTGGCGCCCGTCATCGGCATCGTCCAGGCCGGAGGGCAGGGAATGGCCGACCGCTACACCTACGTCCCGCTGACGGGTCTGTTCGTCGCGGCGGTCTGGGGCGTCCGCGGGCTGCCGGGGCGGGCGCCGGCCGCCGGAAGGCTGCTGGCGCCGGCCGTCGCGGCCGCCCTGCTCGGGTGCGCGGCGCTGACGTGGCGCCAGGCGTCGTACTGGCGCGACAGCGTCACCCTCTACGAACGGGCGCTGGCCGTCACCCCGCCGAGCTGGATCGTGGTCAACAGCCTCGCGACGGCCTGGTACGAGCGGGGCGACCTGGCGCGGGCGGAGCGGCAGTACCGGCGCGCCCTCGGGCTCCAGCCGCGCAGCCCGGAGTCGCTGGTGAGCCTCGGCATCATCCTGGCGCGGACCGGCCGCGTGCAGGAGGCCGACGGCTATTTCCAGGCCGCGATGCTCGCGGACCCGAAGTACCCCAAGGCGCGCCTGAACTACGGGCTCGCCCTGGCGTGGAAGGGCCGGGGCGCGGAGGCGCTCGTCCAGCTGCGCGAGGCGGTGCGCCTGGACGCCGCCTACGCCGAGGGGCGCCTGGCCCTCGGGACTGCGCTCGAGGCCGCCGGAATCGCGCAGGAGGCGTCGGCGCAGCTGCGGGAGGCCTTCAGCCGCGATCCCGGCCTCATCGCGCGCAAGGGGGAATACGAGCAGCTCCTGCGCCGGGCCTTTCCGCGCCGGGACGACGGGGGCGTCCCGGCTCCTTGAATCCATCCGTGATCGGCGACGCACCTTGACCCCGATGCCGGAGAAGCGGCCGCTCAGTCGCTCCCTGCCCTGGCTGCTGCTTGCGATCGTGGCCGTCGGGACGCTCCTGCGCCTCCCGGGGCTCCGGACCGAGCTGTGGTTCGACGAACTCTGGTCGCTCCTGCGTGTCGCGTCCTTCCGCTCCCCGGCGGAGGTCTTCACGAACTTCCCCAGCGCGACGAATCACCACCTCGTTTCCCTCTGGCTCTGGCTGCTCGGGCCGGACCGCGCGTGGTGGAGTTACCGCATCCCATCGCTGGTCGCCGGCGTCGGGGCCGTGCTGCTGGCGGCGCGCCTGGGCCTGCGCCGCTCGCCGCGGGCCGCCCTGTGGTGCGCGGGGATTCTCGCCTTCTCGCACGTGATGATCCTCTACTCGACCGAGGCCCGCGGCTATGCCCTGGCCTGCTTCTTCGCGCTGCTGGCGTGGGAGCGCCTCGAGACATACTTCGAGAGGCACTCCGTCGCCGCCCTGGCGGGGTACTGGGCGGCGTGCATCCTCGGCGCCCTGGCGCATCCCACGTTCCTCTCGGCCGCCGTCGGCCTGGCGCTCTGGTCGGCCGCCGTCCTGATGCTGCCGGAGAGACGCTGGCGCGGCGCGCTCCGGTTCGTCGCGCTGCAGGGCGTGCCGGCGCTCTTCGCCGCGACCTGGTACTGGCTCGAGCTGCGCCAGGTCTCGGATGCGGGGGGCGTCGCCGTCTCGTTCTGGGACGCCCTGCGCGGGCGCGCCGGCGACCTGCTCGGGGTCGGCGACCTGCCCGCGCTCCAGACGGCGGCTGCCGTCCTGCTCGGCGTCGCGACCCTGGCGGCCCTCATCCGCCTGGCCCTGGCGCGGGACCTGCGCTGGCTGCTCTACGCCGGGGCCTGCGCGATCGGTCCCGCGATCGTCGCGGCCCTCAACGAGCAGTCGCTGCGCTTCCCCCGCTACTACCTCGTTCCCGCCGGTTTTCTGTCCGTGCTGCTCGGCACTGAAATCGCGCGCTCCTGGGACCGGAGGCACGTCCGGCCGGCCCTCGTCCTCCTGGCCGTGGCGTGGGTGGCCGCAAACGCCTGGCAGACCTGGGTCTTCGCGCGCGACGGCCGCGGCCACTATCTCGAGGCCGTGCGCTACATGGACGAGCGCAGCCCGGGGGCTCCCTTCCGCTTCGCTTCGATGGGTGACACGCGCGCCGAGGTGCTCGTGGGGTACTACCGGCGCTACCTGCCGCCGCACCGCCAGCCGCGCTTCGTGCGCGGCCGCGACCTGGTGACGGTTGCACCGGAGTGGTTCCTCAACCACCTGGTCCCCGACGAGCAGGCGATGATGGCCCCGGTCGTCCAGTTCGGACCGGTCCGGTACCGGCTGCTCGCCTCGTTCCCCAGCTCGCGCCTGTCCGGCTTCCGGGAGGGCGTCTATCTGCGCGCCGACCTGCCCACGCCATGACGGCGACCGCGCGGCGCTCGTGCCGCCATTGACAGCCCGCCGGCGGACCGCTACATAGCCGGGGCATGCGCGGATCCCGCTGGCTGGCCGGAGTCCTGCTCGGCGTCCTCGCCGTCGGTGTCTACCTGCCCGCCATCGTCCAGGGCGGATGGATCTGGGATGACGACTTCTACGTCACGAAGAACGAGCACCTCGACGGGGCGGCGGGCCTCGCCGACATCTGGCTTGACCGCCGCTCCACGCCCCAGTACTACCCGCTCGTCTTCACGACCTTCTGGGTCGAGAAGCGCCTCTGGGGGCTCGCGCCCGCCGGCTATCACGCCGTCAACGTCCTGATCCACGCAGCCGCCGCGGTGCTCGCCTGGCTGGCGCTCCGGCGCCTCTCGCTGCCCGCGGCCTGGGTCGCGGCGGCGGTCTTCGCGCTGCACCCCGTGCAGGTGGAGTCCGTCGCCTGGGTCACCGAGCGCAAGAACGTCCTCTCGGGACTCTGCTATTTCGGCTCCTTCCTCGCCTACCTGCGCTTCTCGCCGCCGGATCGGGAGGAAGCGCCGCCGGCCCGCCGCTGGCGCTTCTTCGCCCTCGCCTTCCTGCTCTTTCTCGGCGCGCTGCTCGCCAAGAGCGTGACGAGCACCCTGCCCGCGGCGATCCTGCTCGCGCTGTGGTGGAAGCGCGGCCGTCTCGCGCCGCGCGACGTGCTTCCCCTGGTCCCCTTCTTCCTCGCCGGGGCGCTCCTCGGCGCGAACACGGCCTGGCTCGAGAAGTACAAGGTCGGCACCCACGGACCGGAGTGGGCGCTCTCCGCCCTCCAGCGCACGCTGATCGCCGGCCGCGCGGTCTGGTTCTACGCGGGCAAGCTCCTCTGGCCCCATCCGCTCACGTTCATCTACCCGCGCTGGCCGGTGGCCGCCCCGGCGTGGTGGTGGTACCTCTACCCGGCCGCGGCGGCGGCCCTGGTGGCCGCCCTCTGGCGCCTGCGCGGGCGCATCGGCCGCGGGCCCCTCGCGGCCGCCCTCTTCTTCGGCGGGACGCTGCTTCCGGCTCTCGGCTTCGTCAACTTCTACCCGATGCGCTACTCCTTCGTCGCCGACCACTTCCAGTACCTCGCCAGCCTGGGGCCGATCGCGCTGCTCGTCGGCGGCGCCGCCTGGCTGCTCCAGCGCCGCGCGCCGGGCCACCCGCGCCTGCCCGCCGCCGCGGCGACACTGCTGCTGGCCGTCCTCGCGACCCTCACCTGGCGGCAGGCCGGGATCTACCGCGACGAGGAGACGCTCTGGCGCGACACCGTCGCGAAGGACCCCGGCTCGCCGCTCGCGAACTTGAGCCTGGGGAACCTGCGCTTCGCCGCGGGCGACCTGGCCGCCGCCAGGCGCCACTTCGAACTGGCGCTGGTCGACAAGCCCGACTTCGCGCAGGCCTGGCACAACCTCGGCATGATCGTCGGCCGCGAAGGGGACCTTGCGGGGGCGGCCCGCGACTTCGACCAGGCGATCCGTTTCAACCCGTA
Organism: bacterium; assembly: GCA_036524115.1. Lineage (NCBI taxonomy): Bacteria > bacterium. The sequence goes on from DATDCY010000279.1 coordinate 56,730, forward strand.
CTTCGCGGAGGCGTACGAGAACCTCGGCGTCGCGCGCGGCATGCAGGGCGACCACGCGCGGGCCGCCGCCGCCTTCGAGAGGTCCGTCGCGCTCAAGCCGGAGGCGCCCGGCGCCTGGCTCAACCTCGCGCGCTCCTACGAGCGGCTCGGCCGGGCGGCCGACGCCGTGGCGACCCTGCGCGCGGCGCGCGAGCGCTTCCCCGGCGATGCCGCCGTGCTGCAGCGACTGCGGGAGGCGGCGCACCGATGACCCGGCCGCGCCCGACGGCGCCCGGACGGCCCCTGTCGAGCGCTCGTGCCGTCGCTGCCCTGCTCGCCGCGGCGACCCTGGCCGCGTTCCTGCCGCTGCTCGACGCCGGTTTCATCAACCTCGACGACCCGACCTACGTGACCGAGAATGCGCACGTGCGGGACGGCTGGAGCGCCGCGGCCGCGCGCTGGGCACTGACCGGCTTCGATGCGGCCAACTGGCACCCGCTCACCTGGGCCTCGCACCTGACCGACGTCTGGCTCTTCGGGCTGCGGCCGGCGGGCCACCACGCCACGAGCCTCGGGCTTCACGCCCTTGCCGCGGCGCTGCTGGCGCTTGCACTGGCGCGCCTGACGGGCCGCGTCTGGCCTGGGACGCTCGCCGCGGCGCTCTTCGCGCTGCACCCGCTGCGCGTCGAGTCCGTTGCCTGGGTCGCCGAGCGCAAGGACGTCCTCGCCGGCCTCCTCGGCGCGGCCACGCTCCTGCTGTACGCGCGACACGTGCGCCGCCCCTCGCCGCGGCGGCTGGTCGCGGTGACCGCCGCCTTCGCGCTCGGGCTCATGGCCAAGCCGACGCTGGTCACCCTCCCGCTGCTCCTGCTGCTGCTGGACTGGTGGCCGCTGGGGCGGCTGCGCGCCGCTTCGACCGCGCCGCGCGCCCGCCTCATCCTGGAGAAGGCGCCGCTGCTGGCGCTGTCGGCGGCCTCCTGCGTCGTCACCTACCTGGCGCAGGCGCGGCAGGGGGCCATGGTCGGGGCCGAAGTCTTTCCCATCGGCGACCGTGCGCTCAACGCGCTGTCGTCGTACGGCGCCTACCTCGGCAAGACCCTCTGGCCGGCCGCCCTCGCGCCGTTCTATCCGCACCGCGGCGCAGGCCTGGCGCCCGCAACGGCCCTCCTGCTTGCAACGCTGCTGGCCGGGATCTGCGCCGCGGCCTGGACGCTGCGGCGGCGGTGCCCCTGGCTCCTCTGCGGCTGGCTCTGGTTTCTCGGGGCGCTCGTCCCCATGATCGGCCTGGTGCAGGTCGGCCTCCAGGGAATGGCGGACCGCTACACCTACCTCCCCTCGATCGGTCTGGCCCTGGCGTCGTCGTGGGCGCTGCTGCCTCCCGGGGCGGGGGGCGGGCGCGCCGGCGCGGCCCGCACGGCGGCAGCCGCGGTCGTCCTCG